>NZ_BAAADB010000014.1 GCF_039522025.1 Deinococcus depolymerans
TCACGCGGTGTTACGGGTGCGTCGGGAAGTACCGGGCATGACGTGGCGGGCCGCACAACGGCAGGCAGCTCAGAATGCTGAAAAGTACGTCCTGACCGGGATGGAGCAGGACGGACCCCTGCTTGACGCCGCTTGACACGACATCGGCAGGGAAGTGGAAACTCTTGGTATGAGCAATGGTGCGGACAGGTTCATACCTTCAGGGCAGACCAGCGATGAACACGCCGTGTTTCCCCCTCCCCCTTGCGGGGGGAGGCTGGGAGGGGGTGAGCAGGACTGGCGTTACAGAAGACGTGTTCCATGCTTGTCCCCTCTGGCGCTTGAACTGTGTCTATTGATGATACCGACCCGGCTTGAATGGGCAGCGCCCCGGACCTTCACAGGATCCGGGGCGCTGCGCTGTCCGGGGCCGACTGGCCCCGCCGTTCAGTAACGGTAGGTGGTGGTCTCGCTGAGGTTCACGCGCACGGTCCGGTTCGCGCCGCGGTCCACGGTCAGGGTGACGGTGCTGCCGCCCTTGACGAGCGTCCCCACGAAGCCGGTGTTCGTCTGGCGGGTCTGCTGCAGGGCGTAACCCTGGCCCTGCAGGTCACTGACCTTGCGGTCGTAGGCGCTGCGGGCGGGGTCCTGCATCTGGGTGTTCGTGATGGCGCCCAGCAGCGTGCCGATGAAGTCCAGCACGGTGTTGCCGCTGCTGACGGGCGCCGGGGCGGGCGTGAAGGCCTGCGCGAACTCCACGTTCACGTTGGTCGTCGCGCCGGCGCGGATGGTGACGGTCGTCGTGTAGTCCGTGTACCCGGGCGCCTGAACCCGCACGGGGTACGTGCCGGCACGGAGGTTGCTGTACGTGACGTTCGCGCCGCCCAGACGCTGGCCGTTCAGGATGACGCTGGCACCCGAGACGTTCGTGCCGACGAACAGACTGCCGGTCGTGACGGGATTCTGCGCGGCGACGGTGTAGAAGGCCGTGTCGCTCACCCAGCTGTTCTGCGGCAGGGGGGTCACGACGATGCTCAGCGCCTGCGCCAGGCCGTCCTGACCGCGGGCACTCACGGTGGCGAACTGGTCCTGGGTGGTCTTGAAGGAGCTGATCTGATCGAGGTTCAGCGGGGTGAGGCTGGCGAGCGCCAGGACCTTGTTCTGCCCGACGGGACCGTCGACGCTGTACGTGAAGTTGTCACCGGGCGCGGGGAAGCTCTTGGTGGTGCCGGCCTTCACGAAGTTCTCGCCGCTCAGGCGGTTCGGGAGGATCTGGTCGACGCTGCCGTCGGGGTTCACGTTGAACAGGTACACGTACGCGTCCTGGTTGACGGTGGCGGCCAGGGTGATCTTCTCGCCGATGCGGTAGGAGGGGTTCTGGGCGCCGCTGGCGTCCTTGTCCACGCGGACGCTGACGTTCAGGTCCGGCGTGGTGGGGTTCACGATGATGCTCTGCGCGCTGATCTTCGGCGCGGCGGAGGCAGTGCTGATCTGGGCGACGGTACCGAGGGCCAGCAGGGCAGTCAGGGTTGATTTCATGAGACGCAGTCTGCGCCGCCCGTGTGACGCGCGGCTGACGCCACCTGATGGAAGCGTTCAGAATTCAGGGGAGCGTGAAGGCGACCGGGTCAGGCGCGCTGCCCGGCGCTGTGGCCGCGCGTGACACCGCCCGCGATCAGGTGCGCGGCCCGCAGCGGTTCGGGCACCTTCCCGGTGACCGTGAAGGTCCGCAGCGCCTCCTGCGCCTGCGGGAACGTGAGGCCGGCGCGCTGCACGAACACCGGCCCGCACGGCTCCATCGGGCCGGCCGCCTCGATCAGCGCCCACTTGCGCTGGCCGCCGGGCACGCGCGTCAGCAGGGCCTCGCGGATGCGGGGCAGGTCCGGCTCTCGCCGGGCCACGACCAGCACCGGCCGGCCCGTCTGCGCGTGCAGCGCGTGAATATCGACCACGTTGAAGCCCGCCAGCGCGATGCCCTGAAGCAGGATCAGCTGAAGGTGATCGGGCGAGCGGTTCACCAGCCGGGTCAGTTCGGCGGTGCTGTTGCGCCCGTCGCGCCGCACCAGGCCACTGACGACGGCGTGCAGGGTGGTGCGGGCGTACACCGTCCCGACGACCGGCACGTCGCCCCGCCAGCCGTGCGCGAAGGGCGCGTCATCGAACCCGATGGCGTGAGCGAACACGCCCCCAGGGTAACGCGCCTGCCAGCCGCACCCGGCCTACAGGCCGCTGAGCCATCTGGCGCATTCACCGCTGACCCGCCGGGAGGACACTGGAGGCATGACGCCGACCCCGACCACCGCCCAGACGACGGAGCAGCCCTCCCCCGCCCCGCCGGTCGCGCCGCCCGCCGCGCAGCCCTTCGATGCGGCGACCGCCACGCCCGCGCAGCGCCTCGCGGTCGGGGACCTCCTGGCCGCCAGTTTCGCCCTCGCATACCCGGAAGATCCGCCCCTGAGCCCGGCGCAGGAGGCGCAGGGACTCTCGCACCAGCTGCCCACCGAGCGCAGCGTGGCCTTCGCCGTGTGGGACGGCCCTGCTGCCATCGGGTACGCGCGGCTGGGGTTTGATACCGAGCAGAACACCCACCTGGGGCACGTGCGCCTGACCGTGCATCCGCAGCGCCGCCGCGCCGGGCTGGGCCGCGCCCTGTGGACGCAGGTGGAGACCGCCGCCCGCGCCCAGGGCCTCACGACCGTCACCTTCGGCACCGGCAGCCGCAACCCCGCCGCCGAGGCCTTCGCCCGGAACCTGGAAGCCACGCCCGCCCTCCCCATGCGCCAGAGCCGCGCGACCCTCGCGGACCTCGACCCCGACCTGCTGACCCGCTGGCAGACCCGGCCCCGCAGCGACCCGTACCGCCTGCACATCTGGACGACCATCCCGGACGCGTACCTGACCCGCATGGCCGACATGATGATGGTCATGAACACCGCCCCCAGAGGCGACCTCGACCAGGACGACTGGACCATCACGCCCGACATGATCCGCGCCTGGGACGCCATGATCCAGGAGGCCGGCGACGTCCGCTTCCTGATGGCCACCGAGGACACCCGCAGCAGCCAGATCGACGGGTACAGCGAGGTCTTCTGGCACCCGGACCGCGCCGCGCTGGTGTACCAGGGCGCGACCGCCGTGCGCCCCGAGGCACGCGGCCAGGGCCTGGGCAAGTGGCTGAAAGCCGCCATGCTGGAGCACGTGCAGGCGCACTGCCCCGGCGCGCGGGCCGTGCAGACCCACAACGCCAACGAGAACGCCCCCATGCTCGGCATCAACGTGGCACTGGGGTTCACGCCGTACAGCACCTTCACCGAATGGCAACTGAAACTCGGGTAACGCGGATTGCGGATTGAGTTTGATGTCGTCTGGTTGCGACTGGCCGCGGGCCTCCCCACCCCCCAGCCCCCTCCGCAAGCGGCTCATACGAGTACCCCAGGGGGGCAGGGGGAGCAGTCGCTGCGCTCGGCAAGAGATTTGACTGATGGTGGCAGGGTTGTGCTGGGCGCTGACGTGTCCGGCCTCGACGCCATCCTGCCGCCCCCGCGCAGGGCCCGCGCGCTGCGCGCACGACGGCCGGAGGTGGCTTGCGGTGGCTGGCAGGGCAACCTGATGACAACTGCTGATCGACTTTGAAAAGACCGCTTCTGCGATGGCCAGAAAAGTAGAACCTTCCCGCACGCACCCAGTTGTGTGGCCACGCAATCGTCGTGGCAACCGAGCCCGTCGTGCGCGCAGCGCGCGGGGCGAACGGCGCGAATGTGGGAGATGGCATGTGAGGCGTGGCCTTCCCCGCAAACAACCCGCCACGCAACCATGCGAAATACCTGCCCAGTGCAACGTTGCTCCCCCTGCCCCCCTGGGGTACTCGTATGAGCCGCTTGCGGAGGGGGCTGGGGGGTGGGGAAGCCCGCCGCCAGGCGCCCCCAATCCAACCGTCGGTCCGTCAGACGAACCATCTGCCTCCCTCTCCCCGGACGGGTTCAGGCGCGGGCCACTCTCTCCCCGGCGGTCGGGCGTAGGGCCAGCGCGGTCAGCAGGCTGCCCAGGGCCCCCAGCGCGAGCAGCGCCACCCCCATGCCCGCCCCGCCGACGGCAACGCCCAGCGGCAGGCCCAGCGCCGCTACCCACTTGCTGACCGTGAACACCTGTCCGTGCGTGGCGAGGTACGCGCCCCGGCGGTCCTCGGGGATCAGGTCGGCCAGCAGCGCCTGCCGGGTGGGCACGTACAGCAGTTCCCCGACGCTGAGGATCACGGTCGCGGCGATCAGGGTGGGCAGGTGCGTGCTGAAGGCCAGCGCCGCGAAGCCCAGTGCGAACAGGGCGAAGCCGGTGTGCATGGGGCGGCGCGGGTCGCGGCCCGTGAGCCAGCGGGCGACCGGGGCGGTGAGGGCCACGATCAGGAGGGTATTCACGGCGGTCAGGACGCTCGCGGCACGCACGCCGTCCAGGGTGACGCCCAGCCAGTCGGCGGGCGGGAAGCCCTGTGCGAGGTGCACGGCGATGAAGTTGGTGCGGGTGAACTCGATGCTGAGGATGCAGATGCCGCCCAGCACGAACAGCAGGAAGGGGCGGTCGGTGACGACCTGCGCGTAGCTGCGCGCCAGGGGCTTCAGGCCCAGGTCGGTGCGGGCGGTGGGGCTGGCGGCGCGGGTCTCGGTCATCAGCGCGAAGCACAGCGCCGCCGTGAGGACGCTCATGCCGACCAGCAGGCCCAGCAGCAGCGTGAAGTGGTCGCGGTACAGCCAGCCGCCCACCAGCGTGCCGATCAGGATGCTGAGGTTCACCGCCCAGTAGTTCACGGCGTACATGAACGTGCGGGTCTCGGGGGTACTCACGTCGACCAGCATGGCCTCGGCGGCGGGGTTGATCAGGCCGCCCGAGACGTTCACGAGCAGCAGCGCGGCGAAGGTCACCCAGGGGTTCGGGCCGTGCAGGTTGCCCAGGAGCATCAGGATGAACGCCAGGAGTTTCAGGCCCTCGCCGGTCAGCAGGGTGCGGCGGCGACCCAGAGCGTCGGCCAGTGCGCCGCCGTACAGGCCCGCCAGGAACTGCACGACACCGGCGGCCAGCAGCAGCGTGCCGGCCAGCGCCGCGCCCAGGTGCGCGGTGAAATAGATGGCCATGAACGGAAAGACCATGCTGCCCACCATCCGGCTCAGGAACGATGTGGTGATGCGGGTCTTGACGTTGGGATGCAGGGTACGCCACATGCCTCCAGGGTCGCGCAGCGGGAAAGGGGAAAAAAGACGCACAATGGCCGGACTGTGTCCCCTTTTCCTGCCCCCCCGACCCTGGCGACCGCACCGGACTGGCCGTACCTGACGCTGCGGGCGGCGCTGCACGCGCGGGACGGCGCGCAGGAACGGCACGCGCTGACCCTGGCGGACGCGCAGGCGTGGTGGGCGTGCAGTGATCGCACCGCCAAGCGGCAACTGGCGCGCCTGCACGCCTCGGGGCGGCTGGTGTACACGCCGGGACGCGGGCGGGGAAACACGTCGCGCGTGGCGTTTCCCGGCGCGCTGGACGCCGAACTGGCCGACCTGACAGCCTGTCTGGCAGCGGCGGGCGCGGCGGCCGAACTGGCGCGGCTCTCGCGGCTGGGCTTCCCGCGCGCCTGGGTGCTGACGGACGCGGTGCGCGGCACCTTCGGGCTGGGCGTGAGCCCGGCGGGCACGGATCGCCTGCGGACCATCATCACGCGGCCCCTGACGGCCATGGACCCGCTGACCGTGAACTCGGCGGCCGAGGCGCACCTGTTGACGCAGGTGCTGGACCCGCTGCTGGTATTCGACCCGGACGCCGGGATCTTGAGGCCGCACCTGGCGCACCACTGGGGCACGCCGGACGGCGGGCGAAGCTGGGTCTTTCACCTGCGCCGGGGCGTGGTGTTTCACCACGGGCGGACGCTGGACGCGCGGGACGTGCTGTTCACGCTGGAGCGCGTGCGGCGCGGCGCGCCCTGGTACCTGCCGGGCGTGGTGGGCGTGCAGGCGCCCACGCCGTTCACGGTGCAGGTCACGCTGGACCGCCCGGACCTGTTCTTTCCCCGCAGGCTGGCGCACGAGCAGGCGCTGATCCTCCCGCGTGACGTGCGGTTCGACGAGCGGCGCCCGGTCGGGACCGGCGCGTTCCGCTGGCACGCCCTGAACGGCGGCTTCCGGCTGGAGGCCTTCGACGCGCACTTCGCGGGGCGGCCCCTGATCGACGAGGTGGAGGTCTTTCTCGTGCCGGAACTGCGCGGGGACGCGCCCCCCACCCTGGATGTGTCCGGCGTGCCTCATGATCCGGTCGAGCGCTGGGTGCCGGAGAACAGCGTGCATTTCCTGATCTGGAACGCCCACCGCCCCGCGGCCCGGTCGGCCGCGCTGCGCGAGGCGGTGATCGAGCTGCACGACATCCGCGCGCTCTGGCAGGAGTCGGGCCGTCCAGAGCGGTTGCTGCCCGCCACGGCGTTCCTGCCGCGCCGCAGCCTGGACCGCCCGCCGCGCGGGCACTCCCTGGCGCGGGCGCGGGCGCTGCTGGCTCAGGCCGCGTACGCCGGGCCGCCGCTGCGCCTCTGGGTGCTGGACCTGCCCGGCGCGCGGCAGGAGGCCGACTGGCTGGCCGCGCGCGCCGCCCGCCTCGGCCTGCCCGTGCAGGTCGTTCCCACGCCGCTGGACGCCATGCCGGACGCCAGGGACGATGTGGACCTCGCCTTCATGGGCGAGATCGCCGGGTCGGACGAGCACCTCTCGTTCTGGTCGGCGCTGAAGCAGCCGGAACTGCTGTTCCGCCGCCTGCTGCCCCCCGCCGTCCTGCGCAGCGTGGACGCCCTGCTGGACGGCTACCGCAGCGCGCCGGACCACGCGGCGCTGGAGGCCATCCTGGACCGCGCCGAGGCGCTGCTGCTGGGCGGGCACCACCTGCACCTCACGCACCACCGCGTGAAACGCCGCTCGGTTCACCCACTGCTGCGCGACGTGCACCCGGACGCCTACGGCCGCATCGACTTCAAACGCCTGTGGCTGCCGCCCCCGGACGCCTGACCGGAGAGCGCGTGATCCGTTCCCGCCTGTAAAAGCCGTTAGGCTGCCTGTCATGAGAGTCGCCGTTGCGGATGTGGGCACGAATTCCAGTCACCTGTTGATTGCCGAGGCGGCGCAGGGGGACGCGGGGGGCTTCCGGGTGCTGGACGCCCTGAAGGACCGCACGCGGCTGGGCGAGTGCCTGGACGGGGCGGGGAACCTGTCGCCGGAGGGTGAGGACCGGCTGGCGTCGGCGCTGACGCGGTTCCGGGAGCTGGCGTCGGCGGCGGGCGTGGCCGAGGTGCATGTGTACGCCACGAGTGCGCTGCGTGAGTCGCCGAACGGGGCGGAGGTGGCGGGGCGGATGCTGGCCCGGACGGGGGTGTACCCGGCGATCATCTCGGGGGAGCGCGAGGGGGAACTGACGTATCTGGGCGCGGCGCACGCGGTCGAGCTGGGTGAGGACAACGTGCTGCTGGACCTGGGGGGCGGCAGTCTGGAGTTCGTGCGCGGGGACGCACGGGGGCCGCGTGACGTGCTGAGCCTGCCGCTGGGCGGGATCCGCATGACGGGGGCGTTCATCCGGTCCGAGCCGGCGGGGCGGCGGGAGGTGCAGGCGCTGGCAGAGGCGGTTCGGGTGGCGCTCTCGCCGTTCGTGGAGCGCTTCCGGGTGCGGCCCGGCACGCGGGTGGTGCTGTCGAGCGGCACGGCCGAGGGCGCGGCGGCCGCGATCGTGGCGCGGCGCGGCGCCCTCGGCGGTGCGGGCGGCAGCGGGGACGGGCCGGAGGGCGTGAACGGCGTGAGTTTCACGCTGGCCGAGCTGGGCGCGCTGCTGGAGCACGTGCGGGGCCTGAAGGCCGCGGCGCGGGGGCGGGTGCCGGGCCTGGAGCGGCGCGCGGAGACGGCCGTGGCGGGTCTGGCGACGCTGCACGCGGCGTTGACGCTGCTGGGGGCGTCCGAGGTGACGGTCAGTGAGGGGGCGCTGCGCGAGGGGATGCTGATCGAGGAACTGTCGCGGTTCCAGGCGTACCGGTCGGCGCTGAGCGCGCGGCAGCGGAGCGTGCTGGGTACCGCCGAGCGTTTCGGCGCGAACCTGTCTCACTCGCGGCAGGTGGCGGCGCTGTCGCGCGGCCTGCTGGACGCGCTGCACGCGGCAGGCGAGCCGGTCGACCACGAGGACCGCAGCCTGATCACGGCGGCGGGCGCGCTGCACGAGGTGGGGCAGATCGTGGCGCAGAGCGCGCACCACAAGCACTCGGCGTACCTGATCCGGCACGCGGAACTGCGGGGCTTCAGTCCGCGCGAGATCGAGCTGATCGCGCAGCTGGCCCGCTACCACCGCAAGAGTCCGCCGAAACCGTCGCACGCGGAATTCATGGCGCTCGGTGCGGGGGACCGGGCGCGGGTGACGCGGCTGGCGGCGGTGCTGCGCGTCGCGGACGGCCTGGACCGCTCGCACGCGGGCGGATCGCGGCTGGGAACGCTGCGGCGCGTGGCGGACGGCTGGGAACTGACCGTGGCGGGGGCGACGCCGCTGGACCTGGCGGGCGCGCGGGACAAGGCGGACCTGTGGGCGCGGGTGTTCGGGCCGCTCACGCTGCGCGGCGCGTGACGGGCGCGCAGGAGCGGGTATCCTGGCGGGCATGACGGGCACGCCGCAGAACATCCTGAGCATTCAGTCGTGGGTCAGTTTCGGGCACGTGGGGAACGCGGCGGCCGTGTTCCCGCTGCAACGCCTGGGGTTCGAGGTCTGGGCGATTCACACGGTGCAGTTCAGCAACCACACCGGGTACGGCGCGTGGACCGGCGCGGTGTTCCCGCCCGAGGCGGTCGCGGACCTGATCGACGGGATCGAGGCGCGCGGCGCGCTGCCGGAATGCCACGCGGTCCTGAGCGGGTACATGGGCAGCGAGGGAACGGTCGCGGCGGTCGTGGACGCCGTGCGGCGCGTGCGCGGCGCGAACCCGGACGCGCTGTACGCCTGCGATCCCGTGATGGGTGACGTGGGGCGCGGGGTGTTCGTGCGGCCGGAACTGCCGGACCTGATCGCGGCGCAGGCCATTCCGGAGGCGGACATCGTCACGCCGAACCAGTTTGAACTGGAACTCCTGACCGGGCAGGTCGTGGACACCCTGGAGCACGCGCTGGAGGCGTCCCGTGCGCTGCGGGAGCGGATGCGGGTGGGCGGGCCGCGCGTGGTCCTGCTGACCAGCCTGGTCCGCAGCGGGGCGCCCGAGAACAGCATCGAGACGCTGGTCGTCACGGACGACGGGGCGTGGCTGTGCCGCACGCCGCTGCTGCCGCTGGACCCGCCCCGCAACGGGACCGGCGACGCCATCGCGGCGCTGTTCCTGGGCCACTACCTGAAGTCCGGTCAGGCGGCGCAGGCGCTGGGTCTGGCCATGAGTGCGCTGTTCGGCCTGCTGAGCCGCACGCACGCTGCCGGCACCCGCGAGATTCAGCTGGTGGCGGCGCAGGACGAGTTCGTGAAGCCCGCGCGGCTGTTCGAGGCGCAGCAGGTCGGGTAGGCCGTTCGGGGTCGGTCAGATGAGAAGGGTCTCAGTGTCCTGTCAGGGTCCGGCCAAGCCCACTTGTACGCCTTCTCACAGGAGGGGAAGGGAGGCGGGAAAGACTGGGGGCATGAAACACATCATCTTCCCGACCGCCGCCGCCGCCGACGCCTTCACCGCTGACCTGCAGGCTCAGGGAGTGATCGCCCCCACCATGGGCCGCGCGACCGTCACCCGGCGCAGTGACACGGCCGCCATTCATGAGGGCGGCACCGCCGAGGACGCCGGGGCCGGCGCCGTCAAGGGCACGGGCGTGGGCGCGGCCGTGGGTGCAGCGGCCGGGATCATCGCCACTGGCGCGACCATCGCCACGGGCGGCCTGGCCCTCCCCGTGATCCTGGGCATGGCGGCGCTGGGTTCCGGCGTCGGCGCGGCGGTCGGTGCGACCGGCGGCGCGATGGGCGTGGACGAGACCGGCGACTACTACGACGCCGACGACGAGTACTACGACCGCCTGAACACCACCGCCACCAACGGCGGGCGCACGGTGGCCGTGGATGACAGCGTCCCGGCGGATGTCGTCGAGGCGGCCGCCATCCGCCACGGAGGCGAGTACGTGAGTGGTGGGCAGCTCAGCCGCCGCACGATGTAAGCCTCTTCTGCACTGAACCCCCAGCAGAGAAAGGGACCCCAGGGTGATCCGGGGTCCCTTCTTCTGCTGTCTGTCCTGACCGGACCGTCGCGGGTCAATCCGCTTCGGGCGGGTGGGGCAGCGCGACCTTGCGGAACCAGAAGTTCCCCAGGGTGCGGATCACGTCCTCGAACTCGGCGAGGCTGACGGGTTTGGGGATGTATGCGTTGGCGTGCAGGTTGTAGCTGCGCCAGATGTCGTTCTCGGCGCGGCTGGTGGTCAGGACGATCACGGGGATGCTGCGCAGCCTCGCGTCCTCTTTCAGGATGTCGAGCAGCTCCAGGCCGGTCATGCGCGGCATGTTCAGGTCCATCAGGATCACGTCCGGGCGCGGGGCCTGCACGTGCGGTCCCTGACGGCGCAGGAAGTTCAGGGCGTCCAGGCCGTCGCGGGCGTGGTGCAGGCGGTGTGGGAACTGCGCGTCCTCGAAGGCTTCCCGGGTGAGCATCACGTCGGCGGGGTTGTCCTCGACGAGCAGTATTTCGACGGGTTCGGTGGTCATGCGGTCTCCTGCGGGGCGGCGGGGTCGGGAGGGAAGGCCGGCGCCGCGGTGGGCAGCGCGAGGTGGAAGGTGCTGCCCTGGCCGGGCGTGCTGTCCACCCACAGTTGCCCGCCGAGCTGCTCGGCGGCGCTGCGTGTGACGGCCAGGCCGATGCCGCTGCCCGGGTACTCGTCCATGCCGTGCAGCCGCTGGAACACCCCGAAGATCCGCTCGTGGTACTCGGGGGCAATGCCGATCCCGTTGTCCTGCACGTGAAACACCCAGCAGTCCTGACCGGCGTGCCGCGTGCGTTCGGCGCTGACCTGCACGCACGCCGGACGGGCCGGGTCCCGGAATTTCAGGGCGTTGCCGATCAGGTTCTGCAGCGCGTGCCGCAGCAGTTCCGGGCTGGACGTGATGACCGGCAGGTTCGGCGCGCTGACCTGCGCCTGCGCGCCCAGAATCTGCTGTTCCAGGTCGGCGGTGATGTCGCGCACCAGCGCGGCCGTGTCGACCGGTTGCGTGGCGCGCGGGGCCTTGCGCACGCGGGAGTACGCCAGCAGGTCCTGGATCAGGGTCTTCATGCGTTGCGTGGCGGAGGTCGTGAACGCGATGTACTGGTCGGCGCGTTCGTCGAGTTGCCCCTGGTAGCGGCGCGCGAGCAGTTCGGTGTAACTGCCGATGGTCCGCAGGGGTTCTTGCAGGTCGTGGCTGGCGACGTACGCGAACTGTTCGAGTTCGCGGTTGCTGCGTTCCAGGTGGGCGTTGCTGGCGCGCAGGGCCTCGGCGCTCTCCTGGAGGGCCTGCGCGCGGTCCTGCACGGCGGCCGCCATGACGTTGAACTGCTCGCCCAGCTGCGCGAGTTCCCGGACCGGGCTGGGCGGCATGCGGCGGTGGTACTGTCCGGCGGCGATGTCGCTGGCGCCGGTGTTCAGGTCGGTCAGGCTGCGGGTGACGGTGCGGGTCACGCGGTAGGCGGTGAGCAGCAGCAGCAGCAGCGAGAGCAGCAGCCCGCTGACGGTCAGGCCGCGCACGGTGGTCAGGGTGGTCTGGCTGGCGACGGTGGCGGCGCTCAGGCGGGCGCTCTCGTTGGTGCGCATGCCCGCCATGATGTCGCGGGCATCGTTGAGCAGGTCGCGGCCCTCGCCCTGCTTGACCAGCCGCGCGGCCCGCGCCAGTGACTCGCTGCGGGCGGCCATCTCGGGCCGGGCGGCGTCCTCCTGCCAGCGGACCACCAGCGCCTGAACCCGCGCGAGGTTCGTGCGTTGCAGGTCCGTGACGCTCAGGTCATGCAGGGCGAACACGGCCGCCTGGAACGCCGCTTCGCCCTCACGGTACGGCGCGAGGAAGTCGGGGTCGCCGGTGATGACGAAGCCGCGCTCGCCGTTCTCCATGACCGAAATCTGGGTGTTCAGGTCGTTCAGCAGCAACATGCGTGCCTGCGCGTCTGACACCAGCTGCAGCTGCTGTTCGTTGCGGTTGACGCCCAGCACCACCGCGCCCCCCACGCCCAGCAGAAGCGCGAAGGGCAGCAGGAAGGGCCGCAGCAGAAATGCGCGCAGGGTCGGGCGGGGTCCGCTGCCGCTGCGGACCGGCGCGGATCGGACGGCCGGGGAAACGTCGGGGGGGAGGGAGACGGGCGCGGCCATGTCGGCCCGCATTGTAGGGCCCGCGCGACGCCCGGCCCGACCGCGGCCGCAGGGAACCTCCACGCATGATTTTGTACCCAGTCCACCGTGACGGGGTACAGTGAATGCATGACATTCCAGAACGTGAATCTCACCCACGCGGGTGAGGTCGCCACGCTGACCCTGACGAGCAAGAAGGGCAGCATGGGCCCGACCTTCTGGCCCGAGATCCCGCGCGTCCTGAACGAACTGGGCGGCGCCCGCGCGCTGATCCTGCGCGGCCAGGACCTGTTCAGCGCCGGGCTGGACGTGCGGGCCAGCGCCCCCGTCATCGCCCCCACCCTGGGCGACCCCGAGGCATTTGCCGCCATCGTCGCCGAGATGCACGCCGCCATCGACGCGTTCGCCGCGCTGCCCATCCCGGTGATTGCCGCCGTGCACGGCTGGTGCATCGGCGCGGGCCTGGAACTCATCAGCGCCTGCGACCTCCGCATCGCCAGCGCGGACGCCCGCTTCAGCCTCCCCGAGGTGCGGCTGGGCATCACCGCCGACCTGGGCGGCCTGCAACGCCTCCCGCACCTGATCGGCACCGGCCGCACCGCGCACCTCGCCCTGACCGGCGACCCCATCGACGCCCCCACCGCCGAACGCTGGGGGCTGATCACCGAACTCCTGCCCACCCCGGACGCCCTGTTCGAGCGGGCGAACACCCTCGCCGCCGGGCTGGCCGCCCTGCCGCCCCGCGCGGTCGAGGGCACCAAACGCACCCTGCACGCGCACCTCCCCCACGCCCAGAGTCTCGAACAGGCCGTGCGCTGGAACGCCCGGCACATGACCGCCGACGGCCTCGCGCAGGCCCTGAAGTAACCCCCCGCCCCCCCCTTCCCCACCCAAGGAGCCCACGCATGACCCAGACCCCCACCCTCGGCACCCTGCAACCCGGCGCCGCCGACAGCACCTTCCGCCCCGACCTGCTGGCCGGCAAGCACGCCCTGATCACCGGCGGCGGCAGCGGCATCAACCTCGGCATCGCGCAGAGCTTCGCCGCGCACGGCTGCCGGGTCACCATCCTGGGCCGCAACCTCGAGAAAGCCCAGACGGCCGCGCAGGGCATCGTGGGCGCCGGCGGGCAGGCCATCGGCGTCAGCGCCGATGTGCGCGACATCGCCGCCATGCAGGCCGCCGCCGCGCAGGCCGTCGAAGCCTTCGGCCCCATCGACATCGTCCTCGCCGGAGCCGCCGGGAACTTCCCCGCCCCGGTGGACGGCATCAGCCCCAACGGCTTCAAGACCGTCGTGGACATCGACCTGCTCGGCACGTACCACACCATCAAGGCCTGCGCGCCCCACCTGACCACCCCCGGCGGGAACATCCTGAGCATCAGCGCCTACGGCATTCCCGTGCCCATGCAGGCGCACGTCGTCGCCGCCAAGGCCGGCGTGGACGCCCTGACCCGCACCCTCGCCATCGAATGGGGCCTGCGCGGCATCCGCGTGAACGCCATCATCCCCGGCCCCATCGACGGCACCGAGGGCATGGCCCGCCTCGCCCCCGACGAGAAGACCCGCCGCCAGTTCATGGGCACCGTCCCGCTGGGCCGCTTCGGCATCCCCCAGGACATCGCCAACGCCGCCCTGTTCCTCGTCAGTGACGCCGCCAGCTACGTCACGGGCGTCATCCTGCCCGTCGACGGCGGCCAGAACATGCTCGGCGGCGCCCCCCAGTACCAGATGTACCAGCAGATGGGCCTCGCCCTGCCCAGGAAAGACTGAGCTTCCGCACCGGATACGGACTGCCGTCAGTTTCTCTCCCCCCATTCTGCGGAGAAGCTTCACGGGTCGCATCCGCCCGGCCTGAACGGCTTATGGAGCCATTCGATCGGAGTCCGTAGGAGCCCTCGCGCTATCTCGTTAGAGACAGCGCGAGGGCTCCGTCCGTTCATCCATGTCTTCCGGGCGTGCGGCGTAGCTCCCTGGGCTGCGCTGGAACCGCATCAAGCTGTTGCCGGACGCCTTCGACGGGCGGCCTGCGCTGGGTGGATGAAGGAACGTTCAATGCCTGCCCGGTCAGGTGATCGCTCTGGGCAGCGGGTCGGGAAAAGTGCGTGTGGGTGGTCGGGTCGCCCCGATGGGAAGCACCATGATACCGGAGTTGGCCCGACTTGCTCATAGTTTTCATAATTGATTTTCGGATTATGAGGCAAGACAAGGCTTCACCATAGGAGGCACCCCATGACCACCCGCACCCCCCTCAACGACGACAACCTGATCCTCGACACCGACTCCTACAAGAGCAGCCACTTCCTCCAGTACCCCGCCGGCACCACCCGCCTCTTTTCCTACCTGGAAAGTCGCGGCGGCAAGTACCCGCAGACCCGCTTCTTCGGCCTGCAGTACATCCTCGACCGCTACCTGACCACCCGCATCACCGCCGAGATGGTCGAGGAAGCCCGCACGCTGATCGAAGCGCACGGCGAACCCTTCCCCTACGACGGCTGGATGCGCATCGTGAACGAGCACGGGGGCCGCCTGCCGCTGGAGATCCGCGCCGTTCCCGAAGGCACGCTGGTGCCCATCCACAACGTCCTGATGACCTGCACGAACACCGACCCCGAACTGCCCTGGCTGCCCGGCTGGTTCGAGACCATGCTGATGCGCGTCTGGTACCCCACCACCGTCGCCACGCAGAGCTACTTCATCCGCGAGATCATCCGCGCCGCCCTCGAAAAGACCAGCGACCGCCCTGCCGAGGAACTCCCGTTCAAACTGCACGACTTCGGCAGCCGGGGCGTCAGCAGCCGCGAGAGCGCCGGCATCGGCGGCCTCGCGCACCTGATCAACTTCCAGGGCAGCGACACCCTGGAAGCCCTGCGCACCGCCCGCAACCACTACGACAGCGACATCGCCGCGTTCAGCATCCCCGCCGCCGAACACAGCACCATCACCAGCTGGGGCAAGGAACACGAGGTCGACGCCTACCGCAACATGATCACCCGCTTCAGCCGCCCCGGCAGCGTGTACGCCGTCGTCAGCGACTCCTACGACCTCAAGAACGCCATCAACCACCTCTGGGGCGACACGCTGAGACAGCAGGTCATCGAATCCGGCGGCACCCTGGTCGTCCGGCCCGACAGCGGCGAACCCCCCGCCATGGTCCGCCTCGCCGTGAATGCGCTGGCCGCCCGTTACGGCACCACCACCAACAGCAAGGGCTACAAGGTCCTGAACCACGTCCGGGTTATCCAGGGCGACGGCATCGACGAACAGACCATCCGCCAGATCCTCGACAACCTCGACGTGGACGGCTACAGCGCCGAGAACGTGAGCTTCGGCATGGGCGGCGCCCTCCTCCAGAAAGTCGACCGGGACACCCAGCGCTTCGCGTACAAGGCCAGCGCCGGCCTGATCGACGGCGAGTACCGGGGCATCTACAAAGACCCCGTCACCGACCCCGGCAAACGCAGCAAGGACGGCGTCCTCGACCTCGTCCAGGAAGGCGGCCGCATGATCACGAAGGCGTACAAGACCTTCGACACCGACTTCCCCGGCAGCCTGCTGCGCACCGTGTACCGCGACGGCGAACTGCTGGTGCGGGACACGCTGGAGGAAGTGCGGGGCCGGGCGTGAACCAGCAACTCGAACGCCTCCTGCCCGTCCTGTCCACCATTCCTGGCGTGAATATTCCCACTTCGCTCCTGCAGGGCGCGTACATCGCGGCCAGTCAGCGGAAGATTGAGCAGTTAGAGCAGGCGCTGCGGTACGAGGTCGGCCTGCTTAACCAGAAGGTCGAAGCCGGGACGCTGAGGCTGGATCACGAGTACGTCCGATCCGAGTCGTTCGCCGCCAACGTCATGCAGGCACTGCGGGCGGCGGAGGTCGCGGAGTCGGAAGGCAAGCTGCGCTTCATCGCCCGCGCTCTGGCCGGGTGCTCGCTGAGCTTCCCACCGCCAATCCTGGACAGGTTCCAGACCATGCGGATCATCGAGGGAATGTCGGACCGGGAGCTGAAGGTGTTCGTCGAGTATTTTCAGCTGCTGGACCCGATAGATCCGTACCGCGATTTTGTTCCTGTTGACAGTCAGGTTTCGGTTGTTGGACTGACGCGGCAGGAATTCGTGGCGGCGCTACTGGGATTACAGCAGCTTGGCCTGCTCTCCAAAGAGGCGCTGACGGACCGGGATGGCGAATGGGTGGACACTCCACGCCAGTCAGGCTCCGGGTTCGCCTGGAAGCTCACCGCGCTGGCGCGGCAGGTCGCCACCCTCAGCCGCGTGGGGCTCGAGGAACCGCTGTGACGAGAGACTGGCTCGACACCCTGTTCCCGTCCAATGCCGAGCGCACTGTGCCATGGCCGGTGGTGGGCGACACGGTGACCTTGTGGCGTCCGACGGGCCTGCACGAGCTGCGGCTGGTGGCCGACTCCGGGTGGCGGGCGTGGCCCCCCCGGTTGTCGGATCAGCCGATCTTCTACCCGGTGCTGAACCGCCCGTACGCGGAGGAAATCGCGCGGGACTGGAACGCGAAACGCAACGATCCGCCCGTGGGCTTCGTGACGGAATTCGACGTGCGTGCGGATGTGGCGACCCGCTACGACATTCAGGTGGTGGGTGCGCAGAACGAGCATCAGGAGTTGTGGCTGCCCGCCGAGGAACTGGACGCCTTCAACGCGGCGATCATTGGCCCGATCCGGGTGGTGACGCACTTCGCAGGCAAGGGCTTTACGGATCGAATTGATCCCGTCACCCACCTTCCCGACGTCTGGCCGGGGCGGGCTCAGGGAACACGAGGAGACTTATGAACAGTGATCTGAACGTGCCCTTACAGCTGGAGCGGTTGGTGGCGTACCGGGCGGATGGGTCGGTGTCGCCGGTGGTGGTGGCGGGTCGCCTGTCGCCGGACGGGGTGTTCGGTGGGCCGGAGCAGCGGGGAGAAGCGGCGAGTACAGAGGCCGTGCAGGAGGGCGTGGCGTTCGCGGCGGCGCTGGCGGGGGCCATGTCGTCCCTGACCGAATCGAGCGACACGGACACGCCGTACGTGCCGTTCGTGCTGCCGCGCACGTTCACGCCGGAGGAACTGGGTCGCGTGGACTGGCTGGGCCTGCTGCCCCTCCCGACGGGCGAGGTCGAGGTGGAGGTGACCGAATCGGACTTCCGCGTGGCGGAGCGGCTGGCGCGGCGTGAGGCGGACGGGAACGCGGCGGACTTCTACGCGCCGGAGGAAGTGCAGGCCATCCGGGCGGCGCAGGCGTTGTTCCTGGCTCACCCGGAGCGGGGGCTGGTGACGGTCACGGCGGGTCGCGTGGCGCTGCTGCTGATCGACGTGGCGCGACTGCCGCTGGGTACGTGGGCGGGCGTGGCGACCCTGCGGATCGACACGTGAGCGGGGGGATCGCATGAACATTCTCGGCCTGAACATTCCGCCGCTGCTGCTCGACCTGTCGGGCGGCGTATGCGTGCTGGTGAGCCTGTATTTCCTGTGGGCGAAGAGCAGCACGTACTGGCACTGGAGCAACCTGTCGCTGCTGCCTTACTTCCTGCTGTTCGCGTCGGGGGGGCAGTGGATGCTGGCGGGCCTGCAGGTCACGTACCTGCTGTTCGGGATTCACGGGTTGTACCTGTGGCACCTGGAGGCGCGGCGGGCGCGGGGCGAGATCCGCTTCAACGAGCCGCTCTGGTACGGCGTGACGTGGGTGGCGAGTCTGGCGATCTTCGCGTACACGGTGGCCGTGACGGATTTCAGCGCGGCGTGGAACTGGGTGCAGTTCGCGGCGGTGACGCTGGCGCTGATTGCCAATTTCGGTACGACGCGCCGCTGGGCGTGGTCCTGGCCGGTGTGGATCGCGGTGAATACCGTGCAGGCGGTGTACTTCTGGCACGCGGAATACTGGGTGCTGTTCGCGTTGCAGTTCGTGCTGGCGGCCATGAGCGTGGTCGGCTGGCAGGCGTGGCGGCGAGACGAGCGGCGGGAAGTGGCGTTTGCCTGACCTTCAGGGCCAGCAGTTCCGGCACGGCCTGATCGTGGGGAAGTTCGCGCCGCTGCACCGGGGGCATATGCGGCTGCTGGACGCGGCGCTTGAGCAGTGCGAGCGCGTGAGCGTGTGGGTGTACTCCCGCCCGGACTTTCCGGAGATGCCCAGTCCGCTGCGGCGCGGCTGGATCCGGGCGCTGTACCCGGCGCGGCTGTTTCCGGGCCTGGAGTTGCTGCCGGACGCCCCGCACCCACCCCTGAACGACGAGCCGGACGCCGTGCACCGCGGGTACGTGCGTGGCGTGCTGGACGGCTGGGGCGTGCAGCCGGACGCGGTGTTCACGTCCGAGGGGTACGGCGAGGCGTTCGCGGTGTCGCTGGGCGCGGCGCACGTGTGCGTGGACCGGGCGCGGGCGGCCGTGCCGGTCAGCGGAACGGCGCTGCGGGCGGACGTGCACGGCCTGCGGGCGTTCCTCGATCCCGTGGTGTACGCCCACTTCGTGCGGCGCGTGGTGATCCTGGGGGCCGAGAGCACCGGCAAGAGCACCCTGACGCGGGCGCTGGGCGAGGCCTTCGGCACGACCTGGGTGCGCGAGTACGGCCGGGACGTGTACGAACGCGAGAACGGCGCGCTGAGCCCAGGGCACTTCCTGGAGATCGCGCGCGGCCACCGGGCGCTGGAGGACGAGGCCGCGCAGTCGCCCGGCGTGCGTGAATGGGTGTTCAGCGACACGAACGCCGCCACGACCCTGATGTGGTCGCACCTGCTGACCGGCACGGCCCTGGCGGAACTGAGCGCCCTGGCCGATGCCTGCCGCACCCGCTACGCGCACGCGTTCCTGTGCGACACCGACCTCCCGCACGAGCAGGACGGCTGGCGCGCGAACACCGAGGTCCGTGCCGTGCAGCAGGCGTTCATCCGGCAGGACCTCGCCACGCGCGGCGTGCCGTTCACGGTGCTGCGCGGCAGCGTGCCCGAACGGGTGGCGCAGGTGCAGGCCGCCCTGAGCGGAGCGTAAGGTAGGGCATGACGACACCTGAGGGGTGGGAGGACCGCAACCGGCAGCAGTTCGACGCGCTGGCCGGCGGGTACGACCGGCTGGGGTTCCTGACGCAGGTGGCCCGCTTCGTGGCGGGGCAGGTGCCGGTCCCGCCGGGCGGCGCGGCGCTGGACGTGATGACCGGGACGGGGAGCGTGGCGCTGGCCCTGCTGGGCCGGGCGGGGTCCGTGACGGGCCTGGATCTCTCGGAAGGCATGCTGCGGGTGGCGCGGGCCCGCGTGCCGGGCGCGGCGTTCGTGGTGGGGGACGCGGCGCACCTGCCGTTCCCGGACGGGTCGTTCGACGTGGTGGTGTGCGCCTCGGGGCTGTTCTTCGTGCCGGACATGGGCGCGGCGCTGCGCGAGTGGCGGCGGGTGGTGCGGCCGGGCGGGCAGGTGCTGTTCTCGTCGTTCGGGCGCGGCCTGCTGGGCGCCCTGCCGGGGTTGTGGCGCGCGCGGCTGGAGTCGCATGGCGTGACGCCGGGGTTCCCGCCGCTGGGCCGCATTCCCACACCGGACGCCGCGCGGGACCTGCTGCGGGGCGCGGGCCTGCGGGACGTGCAGGTGGACAGCACGGAGCTGCCGTACACGCTGGCGGGCGTGGATCACCGCTGGAATGAGATCGTGGCGGGCCTGGAGGGCCTGCCGCTGGCGGGGTTCACGCCGCACCTGCGGGCGCAGGTGGAAACCGAGCACCGCGCGGAACTCGCGCCGCTGTTCAGCGGTGGGCCGGTCACGGTGCCGCTGCCGGTGATCGTGGCGCGCGGCACCCGGCCGGAATGACCCCCGGGGGCGCGGCGACTTTCGGAGGATGAACCGCCGGCCTTCCGGGGCGTACTGTGGGGCATGACCAGACCGGAAGACGATGGAAAGGGCACGCCGGGTAACGCGCCGTCGTGGGTGGACGAGGTGCTGGGCCGCGCGGGCACGGCCGGACCGGATGACGGGCCCCCCCAGGACCTGCGCATTCCCCAGGCGACCCCGGCCGCCCCGCCATCCCTGACGAAACCGGCGGCACCGCAGCCGGGCCTGGAGTCGCGGCCCGTCACGCCGCCCGCCTCGAACCTGGACCGCTTCGGGGAACCGGCGCGGCCGCAGGTCCCACAGCTGCCGGGCGGCGCGGACGTGGCGCAGAAGAAGCTGATCGCGGGGCTGCTGGGCATCTTCCTGGGCAGCCTGGGCGTGCACAAGTTCTACCTGGGGAACACCACGCCCGGCGCGATCATGCTGGGCGTGAACGTGGGCGTGTGGATCGTGGCGTTCCTGCTGGGCCTGCTGACGCTGGGGTTCGGGCTGGTCATCACGCTGCCGCTCGCCGCGCTGGTCAGCAGCGCCGTGGGCCTGCTGGGACTGGTCGAGGGCATCATCTACCTGACCAAGAGTGACGCGGACTTCGGGCGCGAGTACATCCTGGGACAGAAACCCTGGTTGTGACGGCCGCCGCCGGCGGTGCGCGGCACCCGCCCGTCGGCGGGGACAGCAGCGGGCCGAACGCCCGGCTGTGGCGTCCATGAGATAATGCCGCCATCCGGGGGGCCAGCTTCATGAAACGTTTACGGTGGGGCTGTGCGGTTCATGTCAACGGCCCGGTGAGAGACTGCGGCATGACGGTTCACCCGCCCCTGCTGACGGCCCGCTGGTGGGGCGTGGGGGTGGTCACTGCGCTGCTGCTGTGTACGGCCGTGCTGACCCTGCTGCTGACCGGCCGGCCCGGCGCGGCCGTGTACGGCTCCGGCCTCGTCCGCGTGCTGGCACTCACGCTGCTGGCCGCTGCCGCCGCCCGCGCCCCCGCGGCGCTGCGGCCCATGTTCCGCCGCCTGCTGGCCGCCACGCTGACGTACGTGACGGCCGAGACGGTGTTCATCTTCACCTCCCCGTCCCTGCTGATCTCGACCGGGCAGCCCAGCTTCGCGGACGCGCTGTACCTGCTGTTCTACCCGCTGGTGCTGTGGGCGCTGCGGCCCCTGCGGATCGGGCGGCAACTGCCGCTGATGCCGCAACTGAACATCCTGGCCACCACCCTGACCATCGTGCTGCCGCTGTACGTGCTGCTGGCACGGCAACTGCCCGGACAGCAGGTGTCGTGGTGGATGGGCGCCCTTTACCCCGCGCTGGACGCCTGGGTGCTCAGCACCCTGCTGGCCCTGCTGTTCACGCGCCGCCGCCTGCCCCTGGTGGCCCTGCCGGTCCTCACGGGCGTCCTGCTGGTCGTGCTGGGCGACCTCGCCTACCTGATTCTCAGTTCACGCGGGATGTACTCGCCGCTGCATCCCGTCACGGCGCTGTGGACGTCCGCGATGGCCGCGTTCGGCCTGTCCGCGCTGCGGGTCCTGACCGCCGGCACCGACCCGGCCTGGAACCGGCCTATCTGGGTCCCGAGGCTGGTGCAGCTGGGGCCGTACGTGGCCCTGGGGGTCGCCGTCCTCACCTGGGTGCTGGTCTCGGACGGCGGCACCGTCGAGCAGGTCGCGTTCAGCGGAATCATGGCGCTCACGGCGCTGCTGCTGGCCCGCCAGGAACTGCTGGGGGTCCGGCAGCGCCGCCTGACCGCCCGCCTGCGCGCCGCCGCGCGGGCCCTGCAGGGCAGCCGCCGGGACCTATGGCGGCAGCTGCACACCGACGACCTGACCGGCCTGCCCAACCGCCGCGCCTGCCTGGACCGCCTGGACAGCTGGCTGGCGCAACACCCGGGCAGGACCGACGTGGGCGTGCTGTTCCTCGACTTGGACGGCTTCAAGAACGTGAACGACAGGTACGGGCACGCGGCGGGCGACGAGGTGCTGCGCGTGACGGGACAGCGGCTGGCGGGACTGGCCACGCGGGAACAGGAGCTGCTGCCCGCCCGCCTGAGCGGGGACGAGTTCGCGCTGGTGTTCCTGGGCAGCCCGGAACGCGGTGAGTCGCTGGCACGGCAGGTCGGGACCCTGATCACGCGGCCGATTGATCTGCCGGACGGTCAGACGCTCACGACCGCCGGTTCGCTCGGGCAGATGCACAGCCGCCAGGTGGCCGGCGTGACCACCAGCGCCCTGCTGTCCGGCGCGGACCACGCCATGTACCGCGTGAAACGCGAACGCAAAGGCGAGCGTGCGGCGGAACACACGCCCACCCTGTTCGACTGATACGGACTCCGATTGAATGGGCTGCAAAGCCCGTTCAATCCGAGCGGATGGGACCCGTAGGCCCCGGGTTCCGGCCGGACGGACCGGGCTACAGCGCCTGCTCGATGTCCGCTTTCAGGTCCGACAGGGCCTCGACGCCCACGCTCATGCGGATGGTCAGGGGCGTGACCCCCGCGGCGTGGCGGGCCGCCTCGGGCACGCGGGCGTGCGTGGTCGTCCAGGGATGCACGACCAGCGTCCGCACGTCCCCCAGGTTCGGGGCGATGCGCAGCACCCGCACGCGCGACAGGAACGCGCCGGGGTCCGTCACCTCGAAGGTCAGGACCGCGCCCTGCCCGGCCTGCAGGTACGTCTGCGCGAGGTGGTGGTGCGGGTGGCTGCCCAGGCCGGGGTAACTGACCTTCCCGACGCGCGGGTGCGCCTCCAGCCACGCGGCCAGGCCCAGCGCGGTGGCACTCTCGCGTTCCAGGCGCAGGGCGAGCGTCTCGAGGCCCTGCGCGATCAGGAACGCACTGTGCGGGGCCAGCGTCATGCCCAGCTGGTGCGCGCCGAACCAGCGTTGCCGCCACGCGAGGGCCGCGTCGCCCCGCACGCGGAGGATGCTCTGCTCGCCGCCCTCGGTGTAGAGGGGGTTGCGGGTCAGGTCGTGCCCGGTGCCGACCGTGACGGCCCCGCCCAGCACGCTGCCGTGCCCGCCCGCCCACTTGGTCAGGGACTGACTGACGATGTCCGCGCCGTGCGCGAGCGGCCGGCACAGGAACCCCACGCCGCCGCAGGTGTTGTCGATGGCCAGCAGCGCCCCGTGCGCGTGCGCGATGTCCGCGAAGGCACGGATGTCCGCGATGTCCCCGGCGGGGTTGCTGATCATCTCGGCCCAGACGAGCCGCGTGTTGGGTTGCAGGGCGGCCCGCACGGCCTCGGGGGTGTTGTCCACCAGCGTGGCCGTGATGCCCATCAGCGGCAGGATGTTACCCAGCATCCCGGTCGTCCCGCCGAACAGGCTGCTGGCCGACACCACATGGTCCCCGGCGCGGCACACGCTGAGAATCGCGGTCAGGGTGGCCGCCTGCCCGCTCGCCACGGCGACGGTGGCCGCGCCGCCCTCCAGCGTCGTGATCCGTTCCTCCAGGGCCCGCACGGTCGGGTTCTGCAGCCGGGCGTAACTCAGGCCGGTGTTCTGCTGGAACTCGGCCTGCGCCTCTTCCAGCGTGTCGAACTGGAACGCGGCGGCCGCGTGGATCGGGAAGCCGATGGTCTGCCCCAGTCCGCGCGGAATGCTGCTCTGCACGGCGGTCGTCTCGTAACTCCAGTCGTCGGCGGGGTGGGCGGCCGGGCGGGGCGTGTCGGTCATGCCTTCACGCTACGCCCCGCGCCGCGCTAGGGTGCCGGGCATGTCCGACCCAGCCGGCCTCCCCCTGCCTCCCCTGCCCGCCACGCTGTCCGTGGGCGTCAGCGTCCTCGTTCAGGACGAGGCGGGGCGCGTGCTGCTGCAACGGCGCGGTGACGACGGCCGCTGGGGCACGCCCGGCGGACACCTGAACCCCGGCGAGACCTTCCTGCAGGCCGCGCAGCGCGAACTGTTCGAGGAGACCGGCCTGATCTGCCCGGACCTTCACCTGATGCCGCTGCCCGACGCCCTGATCGACGGTCCTGCCTTCCGGATCAGCACGCCCATCGGCGCGGCGTACCAGGTGGGCCTGCGTGCCCGCGGGACCCTCAGCGCCGCGGCGCTGGACCTCGCCGCGCCCGACGACAGCGGCGAGACCCTGGCCCTGGCGTGGTTCCCGCTGAGCGACCTGCCGCCCCTGAGCGGCGCGATCAACGTCGCCAGCCTGAACCTGCTGCGCCGCGAGCAGGGCCTGCCGGACCTGCCCCTGCCCCCGGCCTAGAGCAGTTGCCGGGAAAGAGGCCGTCTGTCTGGCCGGGCGGACCTGCAACGCTCCGCAGGAGAGCGGGTGTGGAAGGGCCGGACGGACTGGCACAGCGGCGAAGCAGAGAATGGAGGCGTCGGAACAACCGACGTCCGGTGCCTCCATTCGGAGAACAGCGCGCGGCTGACGGGGGGGGTGCGTCATGTCCGCACGACAGCGTTCTGACGACTCCCTACGCTGAACATGTGAAACGTTCCCTTGCCCTGCTGACCGTCGGCGCCCTGCTCCTCGCCTCCTGCGACCGCACCACCACCCCCACGCAGCCCACCACGCCGGTCCCGGTTGACCCGGCCGTCACGGAACCCGCCGCGCCCGTCGCGGGTCAGAGCGTGGAGGTGCAGAACGTGCCGGGCACCGCCCAGAGTGCCGCCAAGCAGATGGCCGCCATGACCGACCCGAACAACCCGGACCTGGACCCCGACCTGAAAACCCTGCTGGGGCTGCTGGGCATGGGCGGCGCGCCTGTCGGCCCGAATGGCCTGGACCTGCGCGGCGCCGCGTCGTTCGGGAAGAACTTCGTGCAGGGCCTCGGCGGGCAGGGGCGCGTGACCACGCAGGCCCTGACGCCCGTGAAGAACACCCTGCCCACCGGGACCGACACCATCGGCCGTGACGGGAAACGCTCGCACACCAGCACGCCCACCGACGGCTACGTGATGGTGGACGCCCGCTCTGACCTGCGCGTCGAGGCGAACTGGAAGGTCGGCGGCGCCGCGACCGTCTGGGTGAACAACGGGTACGCGTACGACCCGAACACCTGGCAGCCGGTCCCCCGTCAGCAGGAAGTGCCGACCAACGCGACCGGCCGCGTCACCGTCTCCGGCAAGACCGTGGCGGGCCTGAAGTTCAGCATGACGCCCGGCGACTGCCTGAACAGCGCCGGTCCCACCGCGCTGACCCTGAGCGGCTGGGCGGGCCGCGAGACGAACGCCCCCGCCAGCCTGGACCTGAGGTATGCCTGGACCGAGAAGGACGTGCTGCTCAGCGGCTCGGCGCAGTACGCGACCACCAGGAACAAAGTGGCGGCCAGCCTGAAACTGAACGTGACCGGCACCACCCGCGACCGCTGCGGCGCGGCCTTCGCGTTCACGCCCACCCGCGCCGACCTGACCGGCACGCTGGACATCCCCAGCCACAGGACCGAACTGAACGTGTACCTGCGCGACCTGAGCAACCTGGAATTCAGCGAGAAGGCCATGAGCGCCCCCAACGCCCTGGACCGGATCGGCGGCACCCTGAACGCCGCCCTGAGCTTCAACGGCAAGGCCGTCGTGACCGCCTTCGGACCGCTGGCCGACGGGAACGACATGGACCTGCAGCCGGGCGATCAGGTGAAATTCCGCTACGTCAAGAGCGGCAAACTGGTCGAAACGGACTTCCGCACCGCCGAGAAGGACCTGCAGGAACTCGCCAACCCGCGCCGCTGAGCGCACGCAAACAGGACAGGCCGGAGCACCCGCCCCGGCCTGTCCTGTCTGCGGCCGCGCCGGCGTGGGCGGTGCGGTAGCGTGGTTCATGCGGATCGAGGACATGAACTGGGCCATGGTGGCCGAGACGCTGCGCGCGGAGGACCGCTGCGTGCTGCCGCTGGGCTGCACCGAGCAGCACGCGACCCTGAGTCTGGCGACCGACACGCGCCTCGCCGCGCGGGTGGCGGCCGAGGCGGCCGAGGGGCTGGGCGTGCCGGTGTTCCCGGCGCTACCGTACGGGGTGACGCCATCGTTCACGGCGTACCCGGGCACCGTGAGCCTGCGGGTGGGCACGTACCTGGCGCTGCTGGACGACCTGCTGTCGGGCCTGCACGCGCAGGGGTTCCGGCGGATCCTGATCGTGAACGGGCACGGCGGGAACTCGCCGGGGCAGGGGTGGCTCGGGGAGTGGCTGGCGCGGCACCCGGACGCGCGGGTGCAGTGGCATAACTGGTGGAACGCGCCGCGCACCTGGGCGGCCGTGCAGGCCACAGATGAACTGGCGAGCCACGCGAGCTGGATGGAGAACTTCCCCTGGACGCGCCTGGAGGGCGTGGCGGCCCCCGAGGAACGCAAACCCATGGTGGACGTGGCGGCCCTGCGGCAACTGCCGCCCGCGCTGGTCCGGGAGCGGCTGGGCGACGGGAATTACGGCGGGCTGCACCGCCGCCCGGACCGGGAGATGCAGCGCATCTGGCAGGAGGCCGTCGCAGAGACGCGCGCCCTGCTCCAGGGAGGCTGGGCGTGACCCTGATGCAATTACGTGAGGTGTGGGGCAACCGCCCGCTGATGGCGGCGTCGGCAGGCGCGTTGATTCAGGACGAGCACGGGCGCGTGCTGCTGCAACGCCGCGGCGACGACGGCCTGTGGGGCGAACCGGGCGGCGCGCTGGAACCCGGCGAAGCGTTCCTGACCGGCGCCCGCCGCGAACTGTTCGAGGAGACCGGCCTGGACTGCCCGGACCTGACCCTGCTGCCGCTGCCCGAGGGCCTGCAGGACGGCCCGGAGCTGTTCCACCGCTACCCGAACGGGCACGAGATCTACATCATCGGGATGCGGGCGCACGGCACACTGCCCGCCGCCGCGCTGGCAGGGGCCGCGCCGGACGACAGCGGCGAGACCCTGGAACTCCAGTGGTTCCCGCTGGACGCCCTGCCGGACCTCAGCAACAACGCCAACCGCGCCAGCATGAACGTCCTGCGCGCCCGCGCGGGCCTCCCGCCCCTGCCGCTGACGCCCACGCCACCCGCACCGCCGGTCGGGAACTTCCTGATGGAGTTGCGGCGCGTGATCGGTCCGCGCCCCTGGTTCGCGCCCGGCTCGAACGTCCTCGTCACCGACGACCGGGGCCGCCTCCTGCTGCTGCGGCACGGGCACACGCGCCTGTGGACGCTGCCCGGCGGCAGCCTGGAACCCGGCGAGACCTTCGCGGGGACCGCCTCCCGCGAACTGTTCGAGGAGACCGGGCTGCACGCCGCCCACCTGGAGCCCCTGCACATGTTCGCCGGACCCGAGTACCGCTTCACGTACCCCAACGGGCACATCGTGGACTACGTCTCCGTCCTGTACCGCGCCCACGGCGTCACCGGCACCCTCACCCCCCAGCCCGGCGAGGTGCTGGAGGTCGGGTGGTTCAGCCCCGACGACCTGCCGGGCGAAGAGGAACTCAGCGGCGAACTGATCCGCGCCAACCTCCGCTGGTGGCGCACGCACGGAGACACCCCAGACCAATAATCAGAGGAGGCCGGAGCACATGGCCCTGGCCTCCTTCTGCCTCCCCTTTAAGGGGAGGTGCCCCGGAGGGGCGGAGGGGTCACTTCTCGCGGATACTCCAGCCCTGCGCGCGGACGGCGCCCATCAGGGCGTCCATGACGGGGTCCACCTCGGCGTCGGTGAGGGTCCGGTCGCCGCGGAAGACGAGGCGCACGGCGACCGAGCGGTTGCCCGTGCCGATCTGCTCGCCGGTGAACACGTCGAAGGGTTCCACGCTTTCCAACAGGGTGCCGCCGTGTTCGCGCAGCAGCGCGGCGATCTCGCCGTAGCTGACACCGGTGGGGGTGATGACGGCGAGGTCGCGCCACGCGGCGGGGGCGCGGCTGGGGTCGCGGAACGCCCACTCGCGGCCCGGCAGGGGCAGCGCAGCTTCCATGAGGAAGGTGTCGCCCTTGAGGCCGAACGCCTGGGCGATCTCGGGGTGCAGCGCGCCGAGCCAGCCGACGCTCTGGCCGTTCCAGATGACCTCGCCCGCGATGCCGGGGTGCAGGGCGGACGGCACGGCGTCGCCGCGCAGCTGGCGCAGTTCGAAGCTGGCGCCCAGGGTGCCGGCCAGGGTTTCGACGAGGCCCTTGAACGCGCGGAAGTCCCCGGCGACGCCCGCCTGATCGGTGCGGGGCGCCAGCGGTCCGCGCATCAGCAGGCCGACGCGTTCGGTCTCGCCGCTGGCGGGGAAGATGCGGCCCATCTCGAAGATCAGCACGCGGTCGCCCTTCGCGTGGGCCTGCGCGGCCTTCAGGAGGCTGGGGTACAGCGCGGTGCGCAGCCCGGTCCGGTCGGCGGTCAGGGGGTTGCGCAGGCGCACGCCGGGCCGCTCGGTGCGGGCCTTCCCGGCCTCCTCGTCGCTGGTGAAGGTGTACGTGACGACCTCCTGCGCGCCCAGTCCGGCCAGGGTGCGGCGCAGCGTCGCGCGGGCCACGCCGGGCTTCTCCGCGCCGATGTTGCTCTCGTGAACGCGCAGGGTGGGGAGGCTCTCGGGCAGGTGCAAGAAGCCGTGCAGGCGCGCGACCTCCTCCGCGAGGTCCTGCCAGATCGCCATATCCACCCGCCACGAGGGCGGCAGGACGCTCAGGGCGTCGCCCTCCCCTTCCACGACGCAACCCAGGCGGCTGAGGATGCCGCGCATCTCGTCGGTGTCCACGGGCATGCCCAGCAGCGCGCGGATCTGCTCACCCGTCGCCTCGATCCGGCCCGGAATCTCGGGGTCGCCCACGACCGTCGCGCCGGGGTGCACCTGCCCGCCCGCGTCGCCCAGCAGGCCCACCAGTCGGGCCGCCGCGCGTTCGGGCAGCAGGGGGTCCACGCCGCGCTCATAGCGGTACACGGCGTCCGTCTTCAGGCCCAGGCGGGTGCTCGTGCGGCGCAGCAGCACCGGGTCGAAGTGCGCGACCTCGATCACCACGTCCGTCGTGTCGGCCCGCACGTGCCCGTGATCGCCGCCCATGATGCCCGCGATGCCCAGCACCGTGTCGCCCAGTCTGGGCTGCCCGGCGGTCTCGAAAGCGTCCGCCACCGTGGAGACCTCGGGCTGCGCGCCGTCGAGGATCAGCAGGTCCTCCGGGCCGACCTCATGCTCGCCGCCCATCAGGTCCCGCACCCGCTCGCCCTGACGCAGCCCGAACGCCACGAGAATCTGATCGCCGCGCACGTCCCGCCGGTCGTACAGCGCCGTCGGCTGACCCAGTTCCAGCATCACGTAGTTGCTGGTATCCACGATCAGGTCAATGGAACGCATGCCGGACAGGGTCACGCGGCGCTGCATCCACAGCGGCGCCGGACCGTTCCGCAGGCCACTGACCGTGCGGGCCACGAAGCGGTCGCAGCCGAAGCGCAGCTTCTGGGTCGGGTCCCGCTCGATCCGGATGCCCTTTTCCGGCAGGGACACGCGGATCTCGCCCTCCCCCACCGCCTGCGGCCCCATCGGGGGCTGCACGAGGTCCAGCTTCAGGAACGCCGCCAGATCCCGCGCCAGCCCCAGCGCGCTCAGCACGTCCGCGCGGTTCGGGGTGACCTCCACGTCCAGCACGTGATCCGCTGCCCACAGCTCCCGCATCGGCGTCCCCGGCTTCGCCGTGTTCGCCGGGAACAGCATCAGGCCCGCGCTGCTCTCACCCAACCCCAGCTCCTTCGCACTCGCCGCCATACCCCACGACTCCACGCCCTGCAACGCCCGCACGCCATACGTCATGCCGCCCAGTTCCGTACCCGGCGACACCAACGCCAGCATCGTCCCAGCGGGCAGCCCCACCGCGTTCCCCGCGCCCGACGCAATGACCTTCTCGCCGTGCTCACCGACATCCAGCGTCAGGCGCGTCAACTGCGTACCCGGCATCGCCTCCGCCGCCTTCACCGCCACCAGCAACACCCCCGCCGGCGGCGCCGCGACCTCCTCCACGCCCTCCAGCGGCAGACCCAGCCCCGCGAAGATCGGCTCCAGCTCCGACACCACCGGCAGACCCGGCACCAGTTCCTTCAACCACGAATACGGAATTTTCATTGAGTACCTCTTGAGTTGGTCGGGGGCAGCACTGCGGTTCACCCCCTCCCCGACCCTCCCCCCTGAAGGGGGAGGGAGAACAACGCAATTACACTGCGGCGTGACCCCACATGACGCGCGCACCAGTCCATCCACCGACGTCGCCCGCATGCTGCGCAGGCGCATGACCCCCGAAGAAATCCTGTTGTGGCAGCACCTGCGCCGCAAACAACTCGGCGTAACCTTCCGCAGACAGGAACCCATGGGCCGGTACGTCGCGGACTTCGTCTGCTACGAACGCACTCTCGTCATCGAACTCGACGGCAGCCAACACCTGAACAGCGACACCGACCGGGAACGCGACGCCGACATGCTCGACCACGGCTTCCAGACCCTGCGCTTCTGGAACAACGAAGTGCGGAGCAACCTCCCCGGCGTCCTCGAACGAATCCAACAGGTCCTGGACGCCAGAAAGGACCTTTAGCTCCTCCCCCTTGAGGGGGGAGGCTGGGAGGGGGTGAACCGAAGCGCCACCCAGGCGGTCTCCTGTATCGAAGGCACCCCCTCTGCTGCGCAGCTCTTCGAGTCTGTCCCTGCGGGACATCTCCCCCCTCAAGGGAGAGAGTGAAGGCGGGCGGTTCATCGCGCAGCCACCTCGCGCACGAGTTCCCTCGCCCGCTCGGGCACGAGGTTCACGCTTTCCAGGTCCGTGAGGGGCACCCATTGCGGCGAGTACCAGTTCTCGTCGCTGCTGCGGATCGCTTCGGGGCCGTCGCCGAGGCGCATCTCGCCGGACTGCACCTGCGCCTGGAAGTAGTGCTCCAGGTTGCCGATGTTCTCCAGCACGAGGAGTTCGGGGCCGACCGTGACGGTCAGGTTCACTTCCTCCAGCACCTCGCGGATGCAGGCCTGGGCGGGCGTCTCGCCGTCCTCGATGCCGCCGCCGGGCAGCGTGGCGTACGCGCGGCCTGCCTTGCGCCGGAGCATGAGTAGCACCTCGGCCTTGTCGTTCAGGATGATGGCGACGGCGCGGGCTCTCACTCCAGTTCTCCCCGGAACTGCCCGATGACGCGGGGGTCGTTGGCGTAGAAGTAGCGGATGTCGGGGATCTTGTACTTGAGCATGGCGATGCGTTCCGGGCCGAGGCCGAACGCGAAGCCGGTCTTGCCCTCGTAGACGCGAGGTTTGCCCTGTGCTTCGCGGAGGTCGTCGACGGCTTTGAAGACGCTGGGGTGGACCATGCCGCACCCGCCGAGTTCGAGCCATTTGCTCTCGCCGCGGGGGTTGTCCCAGTACACGGCGAAGTCCGCGCCGGGTTCCACGAAGGGGTAGTAGCTGGGCTGGAAGCGGACCTTGGCGCCTGCGCCGTAGAGGCCGCGGGCCATTTCGGCGATGGTGCCTTTCAGGTCGGCCATGCTGATGTGGTCGCCGACGACGAGGCCTTCGAGCTGGTGGAACATGCTTTCGTGGGTGGCGTCGGTGGCTTCGTAGCGGTAGACCTTGCCGCGCACGACGATTTTCAGGTCGGGTTCGTGCTCCGTCATGTAGCGGATCTGCATGGGGCTGGTGTGGGTGCGCAGCAGGCGGCCGTCCTCGAGCCAGAAGGTGTCCTGGAGGTCGCGGGCGGGGTGGTACCAGGGGACGTTGAGGGCTTCGAAGTTGTGGTGTTCATCCTCGACTTCGGGCCCTTCGACGACGGTGTACCCGAGGCGTTCGTAGATGCCGGTGAGGTCGTCGTAGACGCGGTTGATGGGGTGCAGGCCGCCCGCCGGGAGGGGGAGGCCGGGGAGGGTGACGTCGATGGCCTCGCTTTGCAGCTGGGCGTCGAGGGCTTCGCGCCGCAGGGTGGTTTCGCGGTCGTCGAGGGCAGTCTGGATGGCCTGCCGGACGGCGTTGATTTCCGCGCCGCGTGCCTTGCGTTCTTCGGGGGGGAGTTTGCCCAGGGTGCCGAGTTCGCGGGTGACGAGGCCGCTCTTGCCGACGTACTTGGTCTTGACGGTCTGGAGCGCTTCGAGGGTGGTGGCCGCCTGGATTTCGGGGATGGCTTCGTGCATGGGTCCTCCGGTGGGGGGAATGAACAGTCTGGCAATGAAAAGCCCCGCCTCGCGGGTGCGGGCGGGGTGACGCGCTGCGGCCTGTTTCAGGCGAGCGTGACCCCGGTGCGGGTAAACGGCGAAGGTGTACCGGTCCGGGGCGTCATGGGGTTCAGGGTAGCAGGTCCGGGTGGGGTCCGGGGTGGGGGGCGTGGACGCAGGTGACCGGGTGGTGTTGACATCTGCTTGACAGATGCGCGAAGAATGGTATCTCGATGTCCAATTCAACCTTCCGGCGCAGCCTGGTGCTGCTGGCCTCTGTTTCTCTTGCCCTGTCTGCATGCGGTCGCGTGCCGCTCTCGGGGGATGCGCGGCTGTCCACGCTGGCGGCGGCGGGTGAGCCGGTCATCAACGAGCTGTACTACGACGCGCCGGGCACGGACGCCGGCACGTTCATTGAGCTCAGGGGCCCGGCGGGCGCGAGCCTGAGCGGGTACACGCTGGCGGCGTTCGATACGGCGGGCACGCAGTACCGCACCTTGGCCCTGTCCGGGACGATCCCGGCGAGCGGGTACTTCGTGGTGGCGCAGGACACGACGGTGGCGAACCGGAATCTGGTGAACGCGGGCGCGGACCTGAACAACGGGGCGGGCAGCCTGCGTCTGCTGAAGAGCACCACGGTCATCGACGCGGTGGCGTACGGGTCGCCCACCAGCAACAGGGGCGAGGGCACGTCGGCACCCACGACCGGGGCGGGCAGCGCCCTGGCGCGCGTGCCGGACGGGTCGGACACGAACGTGAACAGCGTGGACTTCAAGGTTCAGGCCGCCACGCCCGGCGCGGCGAACGACGGCGGGACGGGCGGGGGCGGCACGACCGGGAAGAAGGTCCTGTTCGATCTGACGAAGGCCGAGGACGCCGGGAACGCCGACTGGCGCATCGATGGGGCGTACAGCGATTACGCGGACGCGCTGCGCGGCCTGGGCTACGTGGTGAGCACCCTCACGGGCACGAGCATCACGTCCACCAGCCTGTCGGGCGCGTCGGTGCTGGTCATTCCCGAGCCGCAGAATCCCTTCAGCGACGCCGAGCGCGCCGCGATCCAGAGCTTCGTGCAGAACGGCGGCGGGGTGTTCATGATCACCGATCACCGTGCCAGTGACCGCAACAACAGCGGCTGGGACAGCCCGGAGGTCTTTGACGGCTGGGACGGCAGCACGCCCGCCAGCGTCAGCGCCAGCCTGCAGGCCAGCCTGAACAGTGACGTGATCTTCGGGCTGAACGCGTCGTTCAACTCCAGCTTCAGCGACCCGGTGTACACGGCGACCCCGCTGACCACCCACCCGATCCTCAGCGGCGTGAGCAGCGCCGGGGTGTACGTGGGCACCAGCGTGGACGTCCTGGCGGGCACGGCCCTGATGGGCACGGGCGGCAAGACGTACCTCGGGGTGAACAGCGTCGGCACGGGCCGCGTGGCGATGTGGGGCGACAGCAGCACCTTCGGGGACAACACGTACTCGGACGGCAGCACCGGCACGTACAACAACTGGCCGAATCTCAGCAACGCCACGATGGGCAAGAACATCGTGCGCTGGCTGGCGAAGGACCTGTAGGCCCGTCCGCTTCAGCTGGCCTTCATGTTCCTGACCGGGGACCCTGCAGGGGGTTCCCGGTCCTTTTTCGTGCGTCTGGACGCATGCGACCATGCAGGCATGATCGAGTTGACGGTGGTGGAGTGGCGTGCGGGGCGGCGTGCCCGCTGGGACCTGCATGGGTGAGGTGCACACGGAGGTGTTTCTGCTGGCGGCCGGGGTGCTGCTGCTGGTGAGTCTGCTGGTCAGCCGGCTGGGGGGTCGGCTGGGCATTCCGGGCCTGCTGCTGTTCCTGGGTGTGGGGATGCTGGCCGGGTCGGACGGGCTGGGCATCCAGTTTCAGGATTACCGGTTCGCGCAGGCGCTGGGCACGCTGGCGTTGTGCTTCATTCTGTTTCAGGGGGGGCTGGGGACCAACTGGGCGCACACGCGGCCCGTGGTGCGCCGGGGCCTGAGTCTGGCGACGGTGGGCGTGCTGATCACGGCGGGCGTGATGGCGGCGTTCGCGCATTTCGCGTTCGGGTTCCCGTGGCTCTCGGCGTGGCTGCTGGGCGCGATTGTCAGCAGCACGGACGCCAGCGCGGTGTTCAGTGTCCTCAAGGAGCGGCAACTGGGCCTGAAGGGGGACGTGGCGCCACTGCTGGAGTTCGAGTCCGGCGGAAACGACCCGATGGCGGTCTTTCTCACGGTCGGGATTCTGGAACTCATGGCGAATCCGGGCATGGGTGTGCTGGGCATCGTGCCGTTGTTCTTCAAGCAGATGCTGATCGGGGCGCTGTTCGGGGTGGTGCTGGGCCGCGCGGCGCTGTGGGTCCTCAACCGCCTGCAGTTGCAGTTCGAGGGGCTGTACTCGGTGCTGAGTCTGGCGCTGGCCCTGACGATCTTCGCGGGCACGGCCGTCGCGGGTGGCAGCGGGTTCCTGGCGATCTACATCGCGGGCGTGATCCTGGGGAACGCGGAGTTCATTCACAAGCGCAGCCTGCTGTCGTTCCATGACGGGCTGTCGTGGCTCATGCAGGTGGCGATGTTCCTCACGCTGGGGTTGCTGGTCAACCCGCGCGAGCTGCTGCCCACGGCGGGACTGGCGCTGGCGTGCGCGCTGGTGCTGGTGTTCGTGGCGCGGCCCCTGAGCGTGTACCTGGCGTTGGCGCGCGCGAAGATGCCGCTGAACGAGAAGAGCATGGTGGCGTGGGTGGGGCTGCGCGGCGCGGTGCCGATCGTGCTGGCGACCTTTCCGCTGCTGGCGGGCGCGGAGCGGGCGGGCACGCTGTTCAACATCGTGTTCTTCATCGTGCTGACCAGCGTGCTGCTGCAGGGCACGACCCTGACGCTGGTGGCGCGGTTCCTGCGGGTGCGTGAGGCGCTGCCGACCGTCACGCAGTACCCGATCTCGTACACGCCGACCGGGCACAACAAGAACGAGATGGTGGAGGTTGAGGTGCAGCCCGGCAGCGCCGCCGACGGGCAGCGCATCATGGACCTGCGCCTGCCGCCCGAGGCGCTGGTGATCCTGATTCACCGGGGCGGGGAGTTCCTGATTCCCAAGGGCGCCACGCACCTGACCGGCGGGGACAGCGTGCTGGTGCTGGCCGGGGAGGACGAACTGCGGGAAGTGGAGGGGAAACTGCACCGGCCGGCCGGGGCCGTGTAGGGACCGGGCGGGGCCGCCGGGGCGGTTGTCTGACCTGCAAAGACACGGGGGCCACCGCCCCGCGGCCGCGGTGTTACCGTGGGTTCATGACGACCACCGCCGATAAATCCGCTGCCCGTGACACGGCACTCTTCGACCTGATCGAACTTGAGGCCGAGCGGCAGCGCCACGGCCTGGAACTGATCGCCTCCGAGAACTTCACGTCCGCGGCGGTGCGCGAGGCGCAGGGCAGCATCGTGACGAACAAGTACGCGGAAGGCTACCCCGGCAAGCGCTGGTACGGCGGGTGCGAGGTCGTGGACCGCATCGAGCAGCTGGCCATCGACCGCCTGAAGGAACTGTTCGGCGCGGCGTGGGCGAACGTGCAGCCGCACAGCGGGTCAAGCGCGAACCTCGCGGTGTACAACGCGCTGATCGAGCCGGGCGACACGGTGCTGGGCATGGACCTGAGCCACGGCGGGCACCTGACGCACGGGAACCCTGTGAACTTCTCCGGGCTGCGCTACCGGATCGTGGGGTACAAGGTGAACCCCGAGACGGAACTGATCGACATGGCGGAGGTCCGCCGGCTGGCGCACGAGCACAGGCCGAAGATGATCATCGCGGGCGCCAGCGCGTACAGCCGCACCATCGACTTCGCGGCGTTCCGTGAGATCGCCGACGAGGTCGGCGCGATCCTGTTCGCGGACATCGCGCACATCGCGGGTCTGATCGCGGCGGGCGTGCACCCGAACGCGCTGCCGCACGCGCACGTGGTGGCCAGCACCACCCACAAGACCCTGCGCGGCCCGCGCGGCGGGATCATCCTCAGCAATGACCCGGAACTCGGCGCGAAGATCGACCGGGCCGTGTTCCCCGGTTACCAGGGCGGGCCGCTGGAGCACGTGATCGCCGCGAAAGCCGTCGCGTTCGGCGAGGCCCTCACCGACGACTTCAAGGCGTACGCCGCGCAGATCATCCGCAACGCCCAGGCCCTCGCGCAGGCCTTCCAGGACAAGGGCTACCGCGTGGTGTCCGGCGGGACCGACAACCACCTGCTGGTGCTGGACCTGCGCCCCCAGGGCCTGAACGGCACCAAGGCCACGCGCCTGCTCGACGCGAACCACATCACGATCAGCAAGAGCACCCTGCCGTACGACACCGAGAAGATCCTGCACGGCGGCGGCATCCGCATCGGCACGCCCGCCGTCACCACGCGCGGCATGGTGGAAAGCGACATGCAGACCGTCGCGGACTTGATCGACCGCGCCCTGAAAGGCGAGGACGTCAAGGCCGAGGTGCACGCCTTCGCGGGCGGCTTCCCGATTCCCTGAATGCCGTCCGGCGCGGACGGAAACGCCGCGCCGGACCGCCCCACGCCCGGAGGCCCGCGCAGGAAGGCTGCCGCGCCCCTCCGGGCGACACGCGCGGGCCACGCCAACAAGTGTGAAAATTTCGTCAATCCGCGTGTCATAGTGAAGCCATCCATGACCGAACAGCCCACCCCTCAGGGGAGCTTCGCTGACCTGACCCTGCAACTCACCCGGCTGGGCCTGAACGCCCAGGATCTCGGGAGTGCCATGCAACCCGTCCTGGACGCCCTGATCACCCACACCGCCGCCCACGGCGCCGGGTACTTCCAGTGGTGGGAGGCCGGGCAGACCTTCCGCGTCCGTGCCACCAGCGGCCACCACCCCTGGCACCCCGAATGCGGCCTCCCCGCCACCCTGCCACTCATCCGCACCCTGCGCGCCGCCACCGACGTCGCCTTCTACACCGACACCCTCACCCACCCCGCCCTGAGCGGGTTTCCTGCCCTGGGCGTGAACGCCCTGATCGCCGCGCCCGTCCACGACCGCCAGGGCCACCTGATCGGCGCGCTGCTCGCCCACGCGCACACCCCACACTCCTGGACGGACCTCGAACGCGCCCTGACCGGCAGCGTCACCGGCCTGCTGGCCCTGCTCGCCGCCCGCCTGGACGCCGAGGAACGCGAACGCGAGGCGCACGAGAGCGCCCTGCGCACCCTGGGCCTGTTCCTGGAAGCACGGGACGCCGAGACCCACGGACACACCGACCGCGTCACGCAACTCGCCGTGCAGCTGGGCCGCGCCCTGAATCTCGACGCGGCCAGCCTGTGCGCGCTGCGCTGGGGCGCGTACCTGCACGACATCGGCAAGATCGCCCTGCCCGACGACGTCCTGCGCTGGCCCGGCCCCTTCAGCCCGGCGCAGCGTGAACGCATGCGCGTCCACGTCCACGAGGGCGTCGCGCTCGCGCGGCAACTTTCATTCCTGCCGCAACCCGCCCTGGACGTCATCGCCGCGCACCACGAACGCTGGGACGGCAGCGGCTACCCGCTCGGGCAGCGCGGCCAGGACATCCCCCTCCCGGCCCGCATCTTCGCCGTGTGCGACGTGTTCGACGCCCTGACCAGCAACCGCCCCTACAAGCACGCCTGGAGTACCGACGAGGCCCTGGCCTTCGTGCAGCAGGGCAGCGGCACGCACTTCGACCCGCAGGTCGTGCAGGCCCTCGTGAAGGTTCTCGGGCACCACGCAGCGTAAGCAGGCAGCATAGTAAGAATGGCTTATTCTGCCTGAAGACAATCAGGTGCTACTGTAGCCCATGCACCCCGAACAGATCCTCCAGGCCTACGCCGACGCCGTGCACGCCCGCGACGCCGAAGCCCTGCTGGCCCTGTACCACCCGCACGTCACCGTGTACGACATGTGGGAACACTGGCTCTACGACGGCCAGCAGGCATGGCGCGGCATGGTCGAGGGCTGGTTCGCCAGCCTGGGCGACGAGCGGGTGCAGGTCACCTTCGACGATATCCGCAGCACCGTCACGCCGGAGATGGCCCTCGTACACGCCCTCGTCACCTACGCGGGCCTGAGTGCCAGCGGCGAACGCCTGCGCGCCATGAACAACCGCCTGAGCCTCACCCTCACCCGCAGCGGCGACGGCTGGCTGATCCTCCACGAACACAGCAGCGCCCCCGCCGAATTCGAAAGCGGCAAGGTCAACCTCCACCGACCAGCCTGAACGGTCAGGCAGAAGGCCGCGCCTCTCCCCTGCCTGGGGCGGCGCGGCCTTCCGGTCTTGTTCTCAGCGGGGCAGGACCGAGGTGCCCATGAGGTGCTGGTCGATGGCGCGGGCGGCCTGGCGGCCCTCGCGGATGGCCCACACGACGAGGCTCTGGCCGCGGCGCATGTCCCCGGCGGCGAAGACACCCTGCACGTTGGTGTGGTAGCCGCCCTCGTCGGTGTGGGCGTGGGCGTTGCCGCGGGCGTCCTTCTGGATGCCGAAGGCGTCGATGACGCTGCCGACGGGGCTGACGAAGCCCATGGCGAGCAGGACGAGGTCGGCCTTGTGGAGTTCCTCGCTGCCGGGGATTTCGGTCAGCTGGCCGTCCCTCAGTTCCATGCGGACGGTCTTGACGCCCGTGACCTTGCCGCCCTTGCCGATGAATTCCTTGGTGGCGATGGCGAATTCACGCACTGCGCCTTCCTCGTGGCTGGTGCTGGTGCGGAGTTTCATGGGCCAGTAGGGCCACACGAGGGGTTTGTTCTCCTGTTCGGGCGGCTGGGGCATCACCTCGAACTGGGTCACGCTGGCGGCGCCGTGGCGGTTGCTGGTCCCGACGCAGTCGCTGCCGGTGTCGCCGCCGCCAATCACGATGACGTGCTTGCCGTCGGCGCGCAGCTGCTTTTTCAGTTTGTCGCCGGCGTTCACGCGGTTCTGCTGCGGCAGGAACTCCATGGCGAAGTGAATGCCGTCCAGCTCGCGGCCGGGGGCGGGCAGGTCGCGGGGCTGCTCGGCGCCGCCTGCGAGGAGCACGGCGTCGAATTCGGCTTTCAGTTCGTCGGGCGTGACGGTCTTCTTGCTGAGGTTCGTGACCCGGCTGCCCTCGGGCCACGCGCCCACCAGGGTGCCGGTCCGGAAGGTGACACCCTCGGCCTGCATCTGTTCGACGCGGCGGTCGATGTGGTGCTTGTCCATCTTGAAGTCGGGGATGCCGTAGCGCATCAGGCCGCCCACGCGGTCGTTCTTCTCGAACACGGTCACGTCATGCCCGGCGCGGGCGAGCTGCTGCGCGGCGGCCAGCCCGGCGGGACCGGAGCCGATCACGGCGACCTTCTTCCCGGTCTTCACGGCGGGGGGTTGCGGCGTGACCCAGCCTTCCTGCCAGCCGCGTTCGATGATGCTCAGCTCGATGCTCTTGATGCCCACGGCGTCGCCGTTGATGTTCAGGGTGCAGGCGGCCTCGCAGGGGGCGGGGCAGATGCGGCCCGTGAATTCGGGGAAGTTGTTCGTGGAGTGCAGGGTGTCCAGTGCGCTGCGCCAGTCGTCCTGGTACACGAGGTTGTTGAAGTCCGGGATGATGTTCCCGACGGGGCAGCCGTTGTTGCAGAACGGAATGCCGCAGTCCATGCAGCGGGTCGCCTGGAGGCGGGCGGCGCCACTGTCGAGGGGCAGCAGGAACTCGTGGTAGTGCTTGAGGCGCGCGTCGACCGGGGCGTACTGGTCCTTGATGCGCGGCTGGTCGAGGAAGCCGGTGATCTTGCTCATGCGTGCTCCGGTGGGGGGGCAGCGCCCGCCGCCTGAACTGGGCGGGCACTGGGAGGGGTTACTTGGTCAGGGTGCCCTGCGCGGCCACGGGGTTGCCGGGCTGCGCGGTCTGCATGCTGGTGGTGTCGGCGGCCTGGAGCGTTCCGGCCTGGGCGCGTTCGCGCAGGGCGCGCTGGTATTCCTTGGGGAAGACCTTGACGAAGCGTTTCAGGGTGGTCTCCCAGTCGTCCAGCAGGTCGCTGGCTCGCTGCGAGCCGGTCCACTTGTGGTGGCTTTCGAGCAGGCGGCGCAGGTGCGCCTCGTCGCTCTGGCCCAGGTGCAGGGCGCCGCCCGTCTGCGCGAGCTGCTGGTCCTCGGGCAGCAGGGGGTGCAGGTCCACCATGCTGGTGTTGCAGCGCTTCTCGAAGCTGCCGTCCGCGTCGTACACGTACGCGACGCCGCCGCTCATGCCTGCCGCGAAGTTCCGGCCGGTCTGGCCGAGCACGACGACGGTGCCGCCGGTCATGTACTCGCAGCCGTGGTCGCCTACTCCCTCCACGACGGCCTCGGCGCCGCTGAGACGCACCGCGAAGCGTTCACCTGCCACGCCGCGGAAGAAGGCCTCGCCGCTGGTCGCGCCGTACAGGACGGTGTTCCCGACGATGATGTTCTCCTCGGCCCGGCCGCGGAATTCGATGCTGGGGCGCACGACCACGCGGCCGCCGGACAGGCCCTTGCCGGTGTAGTCGTTCGCGTCGCCGATCAGGTACAGGGTCAGGCCCGGGGCGAGGAACGCGCCGAAGCTCTGGCCGCCGGTGCCTTCCATCTGGATGAACACGGTGTTGTCGGGCAGCCCTTCCGGGCGCACGCGGGTCAGTTCGCCGGACAGCATCGCGCCGACGGTGCGGTTGACGTTGCGGACGTCCTGCAGGAAGTGGACCTTCTCGCCCTTCTCGAAGGCGGGGCGGCACTTCTCGATGAGTTGCAGGTCGAGCGCGCCGCTCAGGCCGTGGTCCTGGGTGTGGAGGTGGCGCACGCCGACCTCCTGGGGCACCTCGGGGCGGTAGAAGACGCGGCTGAAGTCCAGGCCCTGCGCCTTCCAGTGCTCGATGCCCTTCTTCGTGTCGAGCAGGTCGGCGCGGCCGATCAGGTCGTCGAAGGAGCGGATGCCCAGGCTGGCCATGATGGCGCGGACTTCCTCGGCGATGAAGAAGAAGAAGTTGATGACGTGCTCGGGTTTGCCCTGGAAGCGGGCGCGCAGCACCGGGTCCTGCGTGGCGACCCCCACGGGGCAGGTGTTCAGGTGGCACTTGCGCATCATGATGCAGCCCTGCGCGACGAGCGGCGCGGTCGCGAAACCGAACTCGTCGGCGCCCAGCAGCGCGGCGATCACGACGTCGCGGCCGGTCTTGAGCTGCCCGTCGGTCTGCACGCGCACGCGGTCCCGCAGGCGGTTCAGGACCAGGGTCTGCTGCGTCTCCGCGAGGCCCAGTTCCCACGGCGACCCGGCGTGCTTGATGGAACTCCAGGGGCTGGCACCCGTGCCGCCGTCGTGCCCGGCGATCACGATGTGGTCGGCCTTGGCCTTGGCGACCCCGGCGGCGATGGTGCCGACGCCGACCTCGGAGACGAGCTTCACGCTGATGTCCGCGCGGGGGTTGACGTTCTTCAGGTCGTGGATGAGCTGCGCGAGGTCCTCGATGGAGTAGATGTCGTGGTGCGGGGGCGGGCTGATCAGGCCCACGCCGGGCACGGAGTGGCGCAGGAAGCCGATGTACTCGCTGACCTTCCCGCCGGGCAGCTGGCCGCCCTCGCCGGGCTTGGCGCCCTGCGCCATCTTGATCTGGATCTGGTCGGCGCTCGTCAGGTAGTTCGTGGTGACGCCGAAGCGGCCCGAGGCGACCTGCTTGATCTTGGAGCGCAGGCTGTCGCCGGGTTCCAGCGGGTAGTCCACTTCAACCCTGCTCTCGCCGAGGATGCTGGCGAGGGTGTGGCCCTCGCCGATGGTCTCTCCGCGCATCTCGCGTTCGTAGCGGGCGGGGTCCTCGCCGCCCTCGCCGGTGTTGCTCTTGCCGCCGATGCGGTTCATGGCGACGGCCAGGGTGGTGTGCGCCTCGGTGCTGATCGAGCCGAGGCTCATGGCGCCCGTGGCGAAGCGTTTGACGATCTCGCTGGCGGCCTCGACTTCTTCCAGCGGGACGGGGGTCACGCCGTCGGTGCGGAATTCGAACAGGCCGCGCAGGGTCATGTGCCGCCGGCTCTGGTCGTTGATGATCCGGGCGTACTCCTCATAGGTGGCGTAGTTGCCGCTGCGCACCGAGTGCTGCAGCTTGGCGATCGAGTCCGGCGTCCACATGTGCTCCTCGCCGCGCACGCGCCACGCGTACTCGCCGCCCGCGTCGAGGTTCTGCGCCAGCACGGGGTCGTCGCTGAACGCCGCGCGGTGGTTGCGCAGGGCTTCTTCCGCCACCTCGAAGATGCCGATCCCGCCGACCTGGGTGGGCGTGCCGTAGAAGTACTTCTGCACGAAGTCGGTCTTCAGGCCGACCGCCTCGAACAGCTGCGCGCCGCAGTAACTCATGTACGTGCTGACGCCCATCTTCGACATGATCTTGCTCAGGCCCTTGCCGATCGCCTTGATGTAGTTGGAGATGGCCTTGTGCGCGTCGATGCCGTTCAGGGCGGGCATGCCGGGCACGTCGGTGTGCAGGTTGATCAGGGTTTCCAGCGCGAGGTACGGGTGGATGGCCTCCGCGCCGTACCCGGCCAGCGCGGCGAAGTGGTGGACCTCGCGGGCGTCGCCGGTCTCGACGACCAGACCGACCTTCATGCGCAGCCCCGCCTTGACGAGGTGGTGGTGGATGCTGCTGAGGGCCAGCAGGCTGGGAATCGCGACGCGTTCGCGGTCCACGCGGCGGTCACTGATGACGATGACGTTGTGCCCGCTCTCGATGGCGTCCACCGCCCAGGCGTTGATGGTCGCCAGTTTGGCTTCCACGCCGCGGCTGCCCCACTCGGCGGGGTAGGTGATGTCGAGGTCGTACGCCTTGAACTTCCCGCGGGTGTGTTCCTCGATGTTGCGCACGCGGGCCATGTCGTCGAAGTCCAGGATGGGCTGCTCGACTTCCAGGCGCAGCTGCGGGTTGACCGCGTTGATGTCCAGCAGGTTCGGGCGCGGCCCCACGAACGACACGAGGCTCATGACGACCGATTCGCGGATCGGGTCGATGGGCGGGTTCGTGACCTGCGCGAACAGCTGCCGGAAGTAGTTGAACAGCGGCTTGTTCTTGCCGGACAGCACGGCCAGCGGGCTGTCGTTGCCCATGGAGCCGATGCCTTCCTCGCCGGTCAGGGCCATGGGGCCCATCAGGAACTTCAGGTCCTCCTGGGTGTACCCGAAGGCCTGCTGGCGGTCCAGCAGCGACTCGCGGAACTGCCCGACCGTGCCGGTCTCCTCGCTGTCGTCCAGGCGGAAGCGGGTGTTCTCCACCCACTGCGCATAGGGTTTGGCGGACGCGAACTGGTTTTTCAGTTCGTCGTCCTCGATGATGCGGCCCTGCTCGAAGTCGATCAGGAACATGCGGCCCGGTTGCAGGCGCCACTTCTTGACGATCTTGCTCTCCGGGACGGGCAGCACGCCGGACTCGCTGGCCAGGATGACCAGATCGTCGCGGGTCTGCACGTAGCGGGCGGGGCGCAGGCCGTTGCGGTCCAGCGTCGCGCCGACCTGACGGCCGTCGGTGAAGACCATCGCGGCCGGGCCGTCCCAGGGCTCCATCATGGAGGCGTGGTACTCGTAGAACGCGCGGCGCCGGGGGTCGAGGTTGGCGTTCTGCTCCCAGGCCTCGGGGATCATCATCATGGCGGCGTGCGCCATGGGGTACCCGGCCAGCGTCAGGAGTTCGAGTGCGTTGTCGAAGGTGGCGGTGTCGCTCTCGCCCTCGAAGGAGATCGGGTAGAGCTTCTTCAGGTCGTCGCCCAGCACGGGCGAGGCCATGATGCCCTCGCGGGCGCGCATCCAGTTGAAGTTCCCCTTGACGGTGTTGATCTCGCCGTTGTGCGCGACCATGCGGTACGGGTGCGCCAGCGGCCACTCGGGGAAGGTGTTCGTACTGAAGCGCTGGTGGACCAGGGCCAGCGCACTGACCACGCGCTCGTCCTGAAGGTCGAGGTAGTACTCGCCGACCTGCGTGGCGAGCAGCAGGCCCTTGTAGATCACGGTCCGGCACGACATGCTCGGCACGTAGTACTCGGCGCCGTGCGTGAAGTTCAGCGCGCGGATGGCGTTGCTGGCCCGGCGGCGGATGACGTACAGCTTGCGTTCCAGCGCGTCGGGAACCAGCGTGTCGGGCCCCGCGCCGATGAACACCTGCCGGATGACGGGTTCCTTCTCGCGCACGGCGGGGCTCATGGGCATCTCGCGGTTGACCGGCACGTCCCGCCAGCCCAGCACGACCTGACCTTCCGCGACGATGGCGCGTTCGAGTTCCTGCTCGCAGGCGCGGCGCGAGGCGATCTCCTTGGGCAGGAAGATCATGCCGACGCCGTAGTCGCCCAGCGGGGGCAGGGTCACGCCCTGCGCGGCGAACTCGGCGCGGTAGAACTCGTCGGGAATCTGGATCAGGATGCCCGCCCCGTCGCCCATCAGGGGGTCGGCGCCGACCGCGCCGCGGTGGTCGAGGTTCTCGAGGATCTTCAGGCCCTGCTGCACGATGGCGTGGTTCTTGCGGCCCTTGATGTGCGCGACGAAGCCAACGCCGCAGGCGTCGTGCTCGGCGCCGCTGTACAGGCCCCTTTCACGGGCGAGGTTCAGTTCCGCGCCGCTCGCGGGGGTTACGGGGGTGTGCGGCGCCTCAGCCGGCGTCACCCGGTTGTCTGTTCTGTTCATGTTGACGCTCCCATCTCGCTCGTGACTCGCTGGCCCGCAGGGTGCAGGCTGCTAGAATCACCATACAGAGAGATGCATGTCTATGCAGGGCCGTTGTTTATAACGGGTCCAATGTTCTGTGCACACTTTTCTGCACATCCCGCCACTTTTTCCAGCGCGCGGCGCAACACCTGGCCCTCAACGAGCACTTTGCCTCCCGAAGGTTGCCCATCCGGCCACTCCGGGCGCAAGGATCGGCACCCGCACCCCGTGGACCCGCATCGGGCTTCATGCAGGCCCCCTCCCACGGATTCCGTCTGGTTCGTCGACGACCCGCCCACCCGCCGGGCGGCCAACGCCACGCCGGTCAGCCCGTTCCGCTCCCACTCGCTCTGCGGGTCCGCTCGGATTGAACGGGGATTGCGACCCATCCAGCCGGAGTCCGTATCAGGCGGGGGTCAGCTGCAGCAGCGTGATCTCCGGGTCGCACAGGTTGCGCAGCGGCACGCCGCTCAGGCCCAGGCCCCGGCTGACGTAGGCGGGCGTGCCGCGCGCGCCCTCCACCCACCCCATCGCGTAGCGCTGCCCGTAGCGGCTGGGCACCACCGGCGCGCCCAGCAGCGGAAAGCGCACCTGCCCGCCGTGCGTGTGCCCGCACAGCACCAGTCCCACCGGGCGCGGCAGGTCCGGCAGCAGGTCCGGGTTGTGCGTGACGAGCAGCGTGGCCCGTGTGCCCGCCCCGGCCAGCGCGCCCGTCACGTCCGGCGTGCCGAACCACAGGTCGTCCGTGCCGCCCACCCAGGCGTCGTCCCGCAGCGGCCGGCCCGCGTCGCGCAGGACCGTCACCCCCGCCCGCGCGAAGGCCCCTTCCAGTTCGGCGCGTTTCGCGGCCCAGTCCGGCCGGGACGGCCCGTACTGCCGGCCCCCGTAACGTCCGAAACTGCCGTAGTCGTGGTTGCCCCACACCGCGAAGACACCCAGCGGCGCACGCAGGCGCCGCAGTTCACGCAGCAGCGGTTCCGGCGGCGCGTCCATGCGGGCGTCCAGCTGATCGCCGCCCATCAGGACCACGTCGGCCCGCAGGTCGTTCGTGGCGTCCACCCAGGCGGCCACACTGCCCGCCCCGATGAACAGCCCGTAGTGCAGGTCCGTCAGGAACGCCACGCGCAGCGGCGCCCGCAGGCCCGGCAGCGTGCGGGCGTGCCGGGTCACGCCGAAACGGTAGGCCTGCGCGGCGCCCGCCCCGCCGGCCGCCAGGGCCGCCAGACCCCCGCCCCCCAGGGTGCGCAGGACGTGGCGGCGCGTCACGGTCATGCCGCCCACCCTAGCGTCCCGGCGATCGAGGCTGCGTCCACCGGAAGGTGCACGCGCGGTAGACTGCCGGGATGCACGCCGAGCCCGAGAATCTGCTGGTCATAGACGTACTGGACGACGACGCCGGACTGGCCGATGTGGAGGACCTGCGCGGCCGCACCTTCCAGCTGCCGGCCGAGTGGCTGCCCGGCGCGGCGGACGGCGCGGCGTACCGCGTGACGCTCAGCGGCGGGCAGGTCACGTTCACGCCCGACCCGCACGGCGCGGCCCGCCTGCGCGAACGCAGCAAGCAGACGCTGCTGGACTTCAGCGACGAGCACGACGCCGGAGACGGCGCGTGAGCCGACAGATCCTGATCATCCCGGACCTGCACGGCCGGCCCGACCTGCTGCGCGCCGCGCTCGAACGCTTCCCGGACGCGCATTACGTGTCGCTGGGCGACGCCATCGACCGCGGCCCGCGCTCCATGCCGGTCGTGGAGAAACTGATGGACCTGCACGCCGCCGGGCGCGCCACGCTGCTGATGGGCAACCACGAACGCATGATGGAAGAGGGCGTCCGGTGGTACCGGCAGTACCTGGGCACGCACGACCTGGGCGACTACCGCCGCGCCATGGAAGGCTACCAGTGGTGGATGCGCGCGGGCGGCGAGACGGTCCGCACCGAGCTGGGCAGCCTGACCCTGGAGAAGTTCCCGCCGCTGCTCGAGGCGTACCTGAAGGTCCTGCGGCGCGTGGTGTACGTGACGGCCGACGGGGACATCCACGACGAGCCGCCCCCGCACCCCAGCGTGCTGATCGCGCACGCCTCGCCGCCCGTGCGGCACCCGCAGCACCCCAACCCGCTGTCGGCGGCGCTGTGGCTGCGGCCCTTCGAGGGACCGTTCCCGCTGCCGGACGGCGTGATGTACTCCGTGCACGGCCACACCCCGGTGCCCACGCCGTCCCGGCTGGGCCGGCACCTGTACCTGGACCTCGGCGCGTACGACACGGGCCGGCTGGCGGTCGCCGAGGTGAACGTCCACGGGCTGCCGCAGGTGACGGTGTTCTGCGGGCGGGGCGACCCGGCCCGCGCCCGCAAGTACGCCCGTTTCGGGGAGCCCATTCCGGTCACGCCGGTCGACCTGCCCGGCGCGCCCCCCAGGTAAGCGCCGCCCCGGGGCTTCAGCCCAGGGGTCTGAGGTCGTCCTGCCGGTCCGACAGCCACTGCGGCGGCCCGGCGCGCACCACGACGTCCTCCTCCAGCCCGATGAAGCCGTGGCCGGGCACCATGACGCCCAGTTCCAGGGTGTACACCTCGCCCTCGCGCACGGGTCCCTCGACGGTCTGCCCGTAACGGGGCCAGCGCGGACCCAGCAGGGTGCCGCCGTCGTGCGTGGCGCGGCCCAGACCGTGGCCCAGCGCGTGCTGGTACTCGGGGTACCCGGCGGCGACCAGCGCGGCGCGGGCAGCGGCGTCCACGGCGTGGCCGGGCGTGCCGGGGCGCAGGGCGTCCGCGCCCGCCTGGATGGCCTGCCAGCAGGCGCGGAAGGCGGCCTGCACGGCGTCCGGGACCGGGTTCCCGTCGGGCAGGCGGTAGGTGCGCTGGATGTCCGAGCAGTACCCGTGGTGCAGGCGCACGCCATAGTCGATGTGCAGCAGCGCGCCGGGGCGCAGGGCGTGGTCGCCGGGCGGCGCGTGCGAGGGACGGCTGTCCGGGCCGATGTGCACGTTCGGGCAGGCGTTCCAGCCCCAGGATGGCTCGGCGCCGTCGCGGCGGCACAGGCCGTGCAGGAAGGCCGCCACGTCCCGTTCCGTCCAGCCGGGGCGGGCGGCGGCCGCCATCTCGCGCAGGTGCGCCTCGGCCCGGTCCACCGCCTCCCGGATCGCGGCGTGCTCCTCGGGCGTCTTGACCGACCTCAGCTGCCCCAGCCGCGGCGCGGCGCTGTCCCACTCCAGGTCGGGCATCAGGTCCGGGCCGGGGGCCAGCCAGCCGCGCACCCGGCGTTCCAGGCCGGAGGTCAGGCCGTCGCACAGCGGGTCGTCCTCACTGATGTTCAGCAGCACCCGCCGCGCCCCCAGCCGCGTCAGCTCGGCGCGCAGCAGCGCCCGCAGGTCGGCGTCGTACCCGTGCACGGTCCAGCCGGGCGGCACGGCGTCCGCGTCGAAGCGGCCCACGATCGCCACCGCCTCGCGGCGGGTCAGCAGGAACAGGCTGTCCCAGGTGACGTCCACGCCCGCCACGAGCGTCAGCGCCGGTTCCGGGCGCACGCCCGACTCGCGCGCGGCGATCAGCCACACCTCGCCGTTCCCGAGCAGGGCCTGCGCCTGCCGCCGCTTGCCGTCCTGAAGCGCGTATCCTGCCGTGTTGGGGGCCATGCGGCAGGATACGCCGCCGGTACCGCGACCGCCGCTACGGTTGCGGTTCCTGCAGCAGCGCCTGTGCCTGCGCCAGCGCTTCCGGCGTGTCCACGTCCAGCAGCAGTCCGGCCGGGAAGGTCAGCGTGACCGCCTGCGCGGCGTGCGCGCGGATCAGGTGCCGGGGGCCGTGGTCGGCGTCCGGGGCGCGCTGGACCGCCGCGAGCAGGTCCGCGCGGAACAGGTGCGGCGGGGCGCGCACCGGCCCGTCGCCGGCACCGGCGTACTCGGCCAGCACCACGGGCGCGCCCGTCTCGCGGAAGGCGCGGATCAGGGCGGCGTGCTGCGCGGCCCCCAGCAGCGGCATGTCGCCCAGCGCGAAGTTCACGCCCGCCAGACCGGCCGGCAGGGCTCCCACCGCCACGCGGAAGGATCCCGCCAGGCCGCGCGCCGGGTCCGGGTTCACCGCGAACGCGAACGGCAACCCCGCCAGCGCCGCGCGGATACCCTCGCCGACCTCGCCGGGCGGAATGACGCACAGCAGCGCGTCGTGCCCGCCACCCGCCAGGGCCTGCGCGGCGCGGCGGACCAGCGGCACGCCCGCAACCGGCAGCAGCTGCTTGGGGCGGCCCATGCGGACGCTGCGTCCGGCGGCCAGCAGCACGCCCGCGACCGGCGCGTGAAGGTCGGAAGTCATGCCCGCATGGTAGGGCAGGCGGGGGGGCGGGCCAATCTTTCTTCAACCTGCCGGGGCCTACAATGAACGGCGTTCACTCAATTCACCGTGGCCCGCGCGCCGCAGGAGGACCGCTATGAAACTCAGCTACTCAGGTCAGGAGAAGGTGCAGGCGCCACCCGCCGCCGTGTGGGCGTTCGTGCAGGACCCCGAACGGGTCGCGCGCTGCCTGCCGGACGTGCAGGAGGTCGTCGTGCACGACCAGACGCACATGGACGCGACCGTGCAGGTGGGCGTGGGCATGGTGCGCGGGAAGTTCAAGTTCAAGATCGAGGTGCTGCCCGACGAGCCGCAGGGCCGCGTGAACGTGAAGGTGCAGGGGGGCGGGCTGGGCAGCGTCGTGGACCTGACGGCCGGCGCGAACGTCGTGGACAACGGGGACGGCACGACCACCCTGGACTGGACCGGGGACGCCACCATGCGCGGCCCGGTCGCGACGGTCGGCGGGCGCCTGCTGGACGCCCAGGCGCAGAAGCTGATCTCCAAGACCTTCGAGAACATGAGCGCGCACGTCGGTGCGGCCAACACCGCGACGGCCTGAATGACCGTCCGGACGCCGCCCGCGCACCGGCCCCCGTGGCGGGCGGGCGCGTCAGGATTCCGGCAGGTCGGGCCGGGCGGGCGGCAGGGCCAGCGGGGCGCGCAGCGGCTCGGCGCGGATCAGGCCGTGCGGCGAGACGCTCAGCACCTGCCGTTCCGCCAGGGTCCACAGGGCGCGGTGCGCGGCCATCTCGCTCTCGGCGTCCCCGCGGGGCGCGAGCCGGTCGAGCAGCGCGGTGTAGCGCAGCGGCGCGTCCTGACCGCCCGCCCAGGGGGTGACGTTCACGACGGCCTGCATGACCTGCCGCTCGGCGGGCGTCTGCGCCAGCGCCAGCAGGGCCTGGCGGGCGCGCAGCTGCGCGGCGCGGGCCTCGCGTTCGGCGCGGCGGCGGGCCAGGACCGCCAGCGCTTCCGGGTCGGGTGGCGCGGCCTGAGCGGCGCGGCGTTCGGTGATCAGGCGTTCGAGGCGGGCGTCGGCACGTTCACCCAGCTGGTCACGGACCTGCGCGCCGCGGCGCCGCAGGCGCTCGGCCGCCCCGCTGACCGGGCCGCGCAGCGCCTGCGTGGCAGCCTCCTGCGCGGCCCGGACGGGATCGCGGGGCGTGTCGGTGTCGGTCAGGGCGCGGCCCAGGCGGATCAGGGTGTTCAGGGTGCGGCCGGTCTTGCTGCGGCTCATGGGTCCTCCAGTCGGGCGGGCCGGGCGGGGCGTCGCCCGGCCCGGCTGTCCGGGTCCAGTGTGCCTCAGGGGCGGGCGCGTTGCATCCGCCGGACGGCGGACAGCCCTGACGTGGCGAGGGGCGCGGCCGGGCCGGGCGGCGGGCGGCGGGCCTCAGGCGGCGCTGTGGGTGCGGGCGGGCTGGGCGGATTCGGGCAGCCGCTGCGGGGCCAGGCTGACCACCGGGGCGACCTGCGGCAGCGGCCGCAGCGCCCCCACCGCGAGTCCCGCCAGCGCCGCGCCGGCCACACCCATCCACAGCACGCTGCCCCCGGTGGGATCCAGCAGCACGGTCAGGATCATCAGGGGCGTCACGATCACACCGTGCGCCAGGGCCGGCAGCGCCAGGTTCCCGCCGTCCGCGTGGGCCCGCGCGAACCGGCGGCCGAAGTGCACTCCGGAGGTCAGGGCGATCAGGGCGCACAGCAGCAGGGTCGTCATGGGTTCACCGTAACCGGCGGACTCTCACGGTCTCCTGACCAGACCGCCCTTCACTGCACATTAAGGCGGCCGGCACTTGCCGTGGCCGCCGCGCCAGGAGAGGACCACATGGGTTGTAAGAGTGCCTGTCACGCAGATTCCGTCCGTTCCGTTCGCACCTTCACGTCCGGCGCGCGGGACGCCCACCCCACCCCCCCCCGCCCCGGGAGGCACCCGTGAGCGGCGCGCAGATCCCGGAACCCGCCGCCCTGAAGGCCGCGTTCCTGGTCCGCGGGTACGTGGCGGACGACGCGCTCGCCACGGCCCTGCGGCTGGTCGCGGCGCTCGGCAAGCCGCTGCTGCTGGAAGGCCCGGCAGGCGTCGGGAAGACCGAGGCGGCCAAGACGCTGTCGGACGTGCTGGGCACCCGCCTGATCCGCCTGCAGTGCTACGAGGGCCTGGACGCACAGTCGGCGCTGTACGAGTGGAACTACGCGCGGCAACTGCTGCACCTGCGGGCTGCCGAGCTGGGCGGGGCGGGCGGCGTGACCGACGAGGACCTGTACAGCGAACGCTTCCTGATGGCCCGCCCGCTGCTGCAGGCGATCCGCGAGGAACACGCGCCCGTGCTGCTCATCGACGAGATCGACCGCGCCGACGACGCCTTCGAGGCGTTCCTGCTGGAACTGCTGGCCGAGTGGCAGATCACCGTGCCGGAACTGGGCACCATCGAGGCCCGCACCCGCCCGCACGTGATCCTCACCAGCAACCGCTCGCGGGAACTGAGCGACGCGCTGCGCCGCCGCTGCCTGTACCACTGGACCGAGTACCCCAGCCGCGCGCAGGAACTGGCCATCGTGCACGCGCGCCTGCCCGGCGTGAACGAGACGCTGGCGCAGCAGGTCACGAACGCCGTGCACGCCCTGCGCGCCCTGCCGCTGGGCAAACCGCCGGGCGTGGCGGAGACGCTGGACTGGGCGGCGGCGCTGGTCAGCCTGCACGCCGATCACCTGGACGCCCCCGGCATCCGCGCGACGCTGGGCGCGGTCCTGAAACTGCGCGAGGATCAGCTGCTGGCCGCGCCGACCCTGCAGGGACTGGCGGCGCAGGCCGCGGCGGGCCACCCGCCCGGCGCGTGAGCGGGGCCGGGGTCATCCCGCCGGACCTCGCGGCGCAGGTGTCGGCGTTCACGGCGCGGCTACGCGACCGGCACGGCTTCCTGATCGGGCCGGGCGAGACGGCCGACGCGCTGCGGGCGCTGGGGGCAGTGGACGTGCTGGATCGGCGCGAGGTGCGCGGGGCGCTGCGGGCGGTCCTGAGCGCCAGCCCCGAGCAGACGCGGCTGTTCGACCTGGAATTCAACGCCTTCTTCCGGGCGGAGGGCGCGGCGCAGCCGAAACTGCCGCTGCTGCCGGAAACGAAAGCGCCGGGCACCGAGCAGCAGACCGAGGCCGGGCCGCCGCCCCCACCCCGCCCCGGCCAGCCGCCCGCGCCGAACCCCACCCCGGCGCCCGCCCCGGACGACGCGCCGGACCCGGACGAGGACGCGCCGGACAGTCAGGCGCCGGGCCAGCCGCTGCCCGGCGAGGACCAGGCCCCGCCGGACGACACGGCCGTGCCCAGCCTGCGCGCCCGCCTGAGCCCGAACGCCGCGCCGGGACAGGCGGTGCAGGCGGGCGGCGACGACCTGCCGGAGTTGCTGCGGGCCGCGTCGGCGCTGGTGCGGGCGCTGGAACTGGGCCGCGCGCGCCGCCTGCGGCCCCAGCCGCAGCGGGGGCCGAAACTCGACGCCCGCCGCACCCTGCGCGCCGCCGCCCGCACCGCCGGGGACGCCACGCTGCTGCGCTGGCTGGGCCGCCCACGCCGCGCGCCACGCTTCCTGCTGGTCATCGACGGGAGCCGCTCGATGGGCGCGGACGCCACGCTGCTGCTGCGCTTCGCGCAGGCGCTGCACCTGCGCTCCCGGCGGGTGGAGGTGTACGCCTTCAGCACCGGCCTGACCCGCCTGACGCCCCTGCTGCGCCGCGCGCCAAGCGGCGTTCCCCTGAGCCTCCCGGAGCTGGGGGACGCCTGGGGCGGCGGCACCCGCATCGGCGAGAACCTGCTGCGGCTGGCACGGGAGGAACGGGCAGGCGTCACGCGCGACACCCTGATCCTGGTCCTCAGCGACGGGCTGGACACCGGGGACCCGGCGCTGGTGGGCCGGGCCCTGCGGGACCTGCAACGCCGCGCGGGCGGGGTGGTGTGGCTCTCGCCGCTGGCAGCCGCACCGAACTACCGGCCGGTGCAGCGGGCGATCGTGGCGGCCCTGCCGTTCCTGTGGGCGCTGCTGCCGGTGGGCGGCGCGGCCGACCTGCACGCCCTGCCCCGCCGGCTGCGCGCCGCCCGCCGCCTCTGACCGCCGCCCCTGGCCGGTTCACCGGGACGGGCCGTAAGGACACTGCAAGTGACCCCGGGGTGAAATACCGTCATGACCCGCTCCCTCACGCCGCCTGTGTCCGCACCTCCGTCCGGTGGGCGCCGCCCGGTCCGGCCACTGCTGGCGGCCCTGCTGGGTTCCCTGCTGGCCGCCTGCGGGTCCGGCCCGGCCGCCAGCGGCGCCGGCAGCGCACCCGGCAGTTCCCTGGTCGTCAGCCTGGACCGCGTGCCGGTCAGCGGGCCGCTGGCGCAGCCCGGCACCCTGCGGCTGCAGGGGGTGCCCGCCTCCGGCGTCAGCGTGACCGTGCAGGCCGCGCCGGGCCTGAGCGTCACGCCGGGCGCGGCCGTCGCCAGCGGCAGCGACGCCCTCCTGCCGCTGACCGTGACCGGCACCGGCCGGGGCACCGTGACCCTGAACGTCCGTGCAGGCAACCGCAGCCAGGACGTGACGGTCCGGGTGCTGGGCAGCGAACAGCATGTGCCCGCCGCGCCGTACCTGGCCGGCGCGGTCCGCTCGCAGGGGGACCGGGTGCTGCTGCGCGCCACGGTCAGCGCGGACGCCGCGTCCAGACACGCGCTGCTGGCCTTCGACCCGGCCGACCGGACCTTCACGCCCCTGCCCTTCCCGGTCGCGGGCTTCGAGACGATCACCAGTCACGCCGTGAACGGCCCGGACGTGTGGGTGGCGGTGCGCGGCGTGAACGCCGACGGCAGTTTCCTGGTGCGGCGCAGCGCCGACGGTGCCACCCGGCGGTACCTGGCCGGGACGGTCGAGACGCTGAACCACGTCACGCCGCTCGCGGACGGACGGGTGGCCTTCACGGCGTACGGTCAGGAACGGGTGCTGCTGCTCGACCCGGCCAGCGGCACGATCCAGGCGGTCGCCACGCAGGGCGCGCCGGACAGCGTGACGCTGGGCGCGGACGGCCGGCTGTACTTCGCGCGGCGCGGCGACAGTCCCGCCATCGTCGCCCTGAACCTCGCGGACGGCGCGGCCCGCACCTACCCGGTCGGAACGCCCGGCGTGAGCGTCCCCGCCAGCCTGACCGCCGCGCCGGACGGCACGCTGTGGTTCACGGAATCCCGCACCGGCACGCTGCGGGCCCTCGACCCGGTCAGCGGCACGCAGCGGCAGGTGACCCTCCCGGCCGGCCGTGGTCCCGGTGACGAGGCGCGGCCCGGCGACCTGACCGTGGCGCCCGACGGAACGGTGTGGGCCACCGATACCGCCCACCCGGCCCTCCTGCGGGTCCTGCCCGGTGAGAGCAGCGCCGCCGCCCTGACCCTCCCGGCCGGGCCGACCGCCGGACCGCGCGCCCTGCACGCCGCGCCGGACGGCAGCGTGTGGTTCGAGACCGGCGGCACCCTCGCGCGGCTGCGCTGACCGCGGCGTTCGGGGAGCGGCGTCCGGGGAAGCGCCCCGCCCCGCCCGGTTCAGGGAGGAGAGCGGCGGGTTCCGGGCGTACCGATCTGCCAACTCCACGTCCGGAATCCGTTTCTCTCCTCCTCTGCGGCGCAGCTCTCCGAGTCGCATCCGCTCGGATTGAATGGTCTTTGCAGCCCATTCAATCGGAGTCCGTATTACAGGTCGCGGCGGCTGAAGCGGCGCATGGCGGCCAGGACGGCCAGGACGGTCAGCGAGGCGGCCCACACCAGGAGGCCCGCCGCGATGGGCTCACTGGCGAACAGCGGGTTCGCGCCGCGAGACGCCTGCGCGACCTGCAGGGCGATGTCGGGCTGCAGGTGGTAACTGGCGCCCAGCCACAGGGCGTTGGTGGGCATCAGGGCGTTCGCGGCGCGGCCCAGGGTGGTCAGGGTGGGGGTGTCCGAGAAGCTGCCGATGGCGCTCAGGATGCCGCCCGTGAAACCCACGCCGTACAGGACGAACACGCCGATGCCGTTGGCGAGCGTGGTGAAGAGCGTGCTGCCCAGCACGGTCAGGGCGGTCAGCAGCAGGGTGGACAGCAGGATCAGGCCGGTCGCGGCGAGCGGATCGGGCGGCAGGTATCCGGTAACGGCGTACACCCCGCCGAGCAGTCCGGCGCTGAGCAGCGCGACGTAGGTGACGTTCACGGCGCTGAACCCCAGCCAGCGGCCCAGCACCAGCTGCGCGCGGCTGATGGGCCGCGCGATGACGCTCTGCATGACGCCGTTCTCGATGTCGCCGCTGACGGCCCCCACCGTGGACAGCACGGCCATCAGGGACCCCAGGAAGTACACGAGGTACATGCCGAACATGGCCGAGTAGATGACGGGCAGGTTCGACGCGCCGGTCAGGCTGCGGCCGTCCAGTCCGGCGTTCAGGGCGCGTTCGTCCAGGGTCCCTTCCAGCCGCACGATGCCGTACAGGTAGAACCCCAGGAACAGGGCCGTCAGGACCAGCAGCACGCTCACGAGGCGTTTGCGGACCGCCTCGCGCAGCGAGAGTTCCGCGATCAGCAGGACGTTACGCACGGGCGGCCCCCTGGCGGGCGGTGCGGGCGCGGCTGTCCGGGGTGTCCTCGATCAGGTCCAGGAACAGGGTCTCCAGGTCCGGGCGGCGCGGCGTCAGGGCGTACAGCCGCGCGCCCGAGGCGTGGACGGCGCTGGCGACGGCAGGAATGGCGTCCTCATGGTCCAGCCACAGTTCCACGTCGGCGCGGCCCGGGGTGTTCGTGTCGGTGTGGCGCAGCTCGCCCAGGCGCGAGAGGGTGTCCAGCAGGCCCGGCGGCAGGTGATCCACGCGCACGTCCAGCGGCAGGACGCCGCCCATCAGTTCCCGCATGCTGCCCTGCTGCAGCACGCGGCCCTGTTTCACGAACGCCACGCGGTCGCACACCTGCTCGACTTCCGACAGCAGGTGCGAGTTCAGGAACACGGCCGTGCCCTCCCCGCGCAGCTGCTCGATGATCTCGCGCACCTCGACCCGCCCGATGGGATCCAGGGCGCTCGTCGGTTCGTCCAGGAACACCAGTTGCGGGCGGGCCAGGATCGCGCCGGCCAGCCCGGCGCGCTGCAGCATGCCCTTGGAGTACCCGCCCAGCGTCTCGCTGCCGCGCCCGCCCAGGCCCACGGTCTCGAGGATCCGCGGGATGCGGGCGTTCAGGTCGGCGGCCTTCAGGCCCGCCAGCCGCCCGTGGAAGCGCAGGAACTCCTCGGCGGTCATCCAGGTCTGAAAGCGGAACTGCTCGGGCAGGAAGCCCAGGCGGGCGCGCACGGCCGGGTCGTGCGGACTGCCGCCGAGGACCTGCAGGCGCCCGCCCGTGGGGTGCACGAGGCCCAGCAGCATCTTCACGGTGGTGCTCTTGCCGGCCCCGTTCGGCCCGAGGAATCCGAACACCTCGCCCGGCGGGACGGTCAGGGTCAGGCTGTCCACAACGGCCCGCCCCCGGTATTCCTTGCGCAGCTCCTGCGTTTCGATGGCGTTCACACGCTTCAGCATAGGCGCGTGCCGCCTGCCGGATCGTCAGTCTTTCTGCGGACTTGAGGGCCGCGCCAGTCGCCGCGCTCCACTGGGGGGGGTGGGGGGGGAGAATCACTTGGACTTCACGGAAGAGCGGCACCCACACGCGCCAGAATCCGCCACAATGACCGTCATGTCCTCGCCCGCCCCGTTCGATGCCGGGAGCGTTCAGCTGCCCGCGAACCTGCCGGAGCCGCTGGTCCGTCAGCTCCGGGCAGCCTCGAACGACCGGGAGCGGTCGCAGGCGCTGATTGACCTCGCGCGGCACCTGCGCGACACGTCCATGCACGGCGCGCAGCAGGTCGGAGAGGCTGCGCTGGAACTGGCGCTGCAGGCCGACGCGCCGGCCGAGGCGATCCTGGCGCTGATCGGCCTGAGTTTCGTGGCGGCGCACCTGAACCAGCTGGAACGCTCCAGCGACGCCGTCACCCGCGCGCAGGAACTGATCCGCGAGCACGACCTGCGCGACCTGCAGGCCCCGCTGCTGAACGTGCGCGCCCTGACGCACATGCTGATCGGGGACCTGATCAGCGCCCAGCAGGACCTGCAGGAATCCCTGGAACTCGCGCGGCAGCAGCGCGACCCGCTGGACACCGGCAACGCCCTGGTGAACCTCGCGTGGCTGGCGAACAACCGCGACGAACCCGGCGAGGCCCTGCACCACCTGAACCTGCTCGAGGAGCACGTTCACGCCCTGCGCGACCCGGAGCTGCGCAGCGACCTGAACAACTACCTGCACGAGAACCGCGCGCACTCGTACGCGCTGCTGGCCCGTCAGGCCCGTGACCGCGGGCGTCCGGAGGCGGTGCAGCACGCCGCGCAGCAGGGCCTGATGGTGCTGCGCGCGGCGCGCACCGCCCTGGAGATCCTGCCCAGCCGCACCACCGAGGTGCTGTGCTACGCGCACGAGAGTACGCTGCGGCTCCTGAGCGGCGACCTGGCGGGCGCGCAGCTGGCCGCCGACCGCGCCGCCGAACTGCACAGCGGCCTGGACCAGCAGCTGTACATCGAGGTGAACCTGTGCCTCGCGGAACTCAGCGAAGCGCGCGGCCACCACGCGGCCGCGCTGGACGAGTACCAGGTTGCGCTCGGCATCGTCCGCAGTCAGCACCGGCACCGGGACACGCAGCGGATCCTGCAGGCCATCTCGGCCATGCACGAACGCGCCGGGCAGTACCCGCAGGCGCTCCGCGCGGCGCGTGAGGCGCTGGTCGACGCGCAGGACGCCCTGCGCCGCATGAACGTCACCACGCAGCGGCAGGCGCAGCAGGACGCCAGTTCCTGGCAGGACCGGCTGCGGCAGGCCGAGACGCAGGCCCGTCAGGACCCGCTGACCGGGCTGCTCAACCGCCGGGGCCTGGAAGAGGGTCTGCTGACCCTCCAGACGCCGGACGGCGGGCCGGTCGCCGCGCTGTTCGTGGACATCGATCACTTCAAGCGCGTGAACGACCGCCACTCCCACGCCGGCGGGGACCGGGCCCTGAAGGGCGTGGCGGACGTGCTGCGCACCCAGCTGGCCCGCTGGCCCGGTGCGCTGCTCGCCCGTTACGGCGGGGAGGAGTTCGTGCTGATCGCGCCGGTCAGCGACGCCACGCAGGCGCACGCCCTGGCCGAGGGGTGCCGCCGGGCGGTGGCGGCGCACGCCTGGTCCACGCTGCTGCCCGGCACCAACCTGACCGCCAGCGTCGGGTACGCGGTCGAACCGGCGCACCGTCTGCCCGAGGCGCTGACCCTGGCAGACGAGCACCTGTACCGCGCCAAACGCGCCGGTCGCAACCGCGTGTACCCCCCCAGCGACTGATACGGACTCCGATTGAATGGCTTATAAAGCCGTTCAATCCGAGCGGATGCGACTCGGAGAGCGGCTCCGCAGAGGAGGAGCTGGGCGGGTTCCGGGCGTGGAGTCGGCAACCCGGTGCCCTTCCGGGTTGTTAACGAAACAGACGGAGTCCGATTGATGAACGTCGCTGGGAGCCGGGGAGGGGGGGCCAGACCGGCGGCCCGCCTCCGGGGTGGAGGGGGCCGCGCGAACAGACGCCCGCTGTCAGCGGGTCAGGATGGTTTCGATCTGCTCGATCACGTCGCCACTCAGGCGCACGCCGGCGGCCTTCACGGTGTCCTCGATCTGCTGGACTTTCGTGGCGCCCGTGATGACGCTGCTCACGCCCTTCTGACGCAGGATCCACGCGAGGGCCAGCTGGGCGCGGGTGATGTTCAGTCCGTCGGCAATGGCCTTCAGGTCGCGGACCTTCTGGATGTTCTCGTCGGTCAGGAAGTTCTTGCCCCAGTTTTCCTTCTCGGTCAGGCGTGCGCCCTCGGGTTTGCCGTCGTCGTACTTGCCGGTCAGCAGGCCCATGGCGAGCGGGCTCCAGACGACCAGGCCCACGCCGGCCGTCTCGGTGTACGGCAGGATCTCCTTCTCGACGCGTTCGCGGCGGATCATGGAGTACTCGGGCTGCTCGGTCACGGGGGCGTGCAGGCCGTTGGCGCGGGCGAACTCGACTGCCTGCGCGATGCGTGCGGCCGGCCACATGCTGGTGCCCCAGTACAGGGCCTTGCCGTCGCGGATGACCTGATCGAAGGCCATCACGATCTCTTCCATGGGCACGTCGGGGTCGTATCGGTGCGCGAAGTAGATGTCGAGGTAGTCGGTGCCCAGGCGTTTCAGGCTGCCGTCGATGCTGTGCAGGACGTGCTTGCGGCTGAGGCCACGGTCGTTCACGTCGTCACTCATGGGCCAGAACACCTTGGAGCTGATGACCAGCGTGTGGCGCGGCAGTTCGCGCAGCACGTTGCCCATCAGCTCCTCGCTGCGGCCCCTGGCGTAGATGTCGGCCTGATCGAAGAAGTTCACGCCGCCGTCGTACGCGGCGGTCACGATGTCACGGACCATCTGCTGTTCGTTCACGCCGACGCCGTACGTTTCCCAGCCGCCCAGGGCGACTTCGCTGACTTTCAGACCGCTCTTGCCGAGGTTCCGGTATTCCATGCGGGATACTTTATCGGATAAAGCATCGGCCGGCCGTCAGGTGAAGCCAGCATAAAGAGACACTCAGCACAATGCCCCGCAGGTGTGAAACGCCCCACCCCGGCAGCCACGGCCGCCCGCACGGGGCGGGAACGGACCCACCCCGCCCCGGTGTGGGGTCAGGCCCGCGCCGACCCGCCCTCGTCCGCCAGCACCTCCTCGGGCGGATCGAAGGCGTCCCGCGTCCGCTCGACCAGCGTCAGGATGTCGTACGTGGCGACCAGCACGCCGTCCTGGTTGGTGATCTCGCTGCGCCACTCGACCACGCCGGTCGGGCGGGTCTCGCCGGGGCGCAGGTCCTTGCGGATCTTGCGTTTGCAGGTCAGGCGCGTGCGGATGGTGTCCCCGATGCCCACCGGCTCGATGAAGCGCAGGTTCTCCAGGCCGTAGTTCGCGAGCACCGGCCCTGCTGCTGGCGACACGAACTGCCCGGCCGCCGCCGAGATCAGGAAGTACCCGTGCGCCACGCGCTTCCCGAAGATGCCCTCCCGCGCGCCGATCTCGTCGACGTGCGCGTAGAAGTGATCCCCGGTCAGGCCCGCGAAGTTCACGATGTCCGCCTCGGTCACGGTGCGGCGGTGCGTCAGGAGGCTGTCCCCGACCTGAATCTGGTCGAAGGACTTGCGGAACGGGTGCACCACGTCCTCCTGCACCTGTGCGCCGGGCACGAACTCCCGCGTGATCGCGGTGAGGGTCGTCGGATCGGCCTGCACCGCCACACGGTTCATGTGGTGCCGCACCGCCGAGAGGCCCCCCAGTTCCGAACCGCCCCCCGCGCGGCCCGGCCCACCGTGGTTCAGCTGCGGCAGCGGCGACCCGTGCCCCGTGTTCTCCTTCGCGTTGTCGCGGTTCAGCACCAGCAGGCGCCCGTGCGAGCTTGCCATGCCGAGCACGAGTTCGGTCGCCTCGGCACGGTCGCGGGACACGATACTCCCGGCCAGCGACCCCCGACCCAGCTTCGTGAGGTGAATGGCGTCCTCCAGCGAGTCGTACGGCAGCAGCGTCGCCACCGGCCCGAACGCCTCCAGCTCGTGCGGCCCGCGCGCCCTCAGGGGGTTCTCGCACAGCAGCACCGTCGGGTCGAGGAACGCACCCTTCTCGCGGTCGCCGCCCAGCAGGGTCGCCTCGCCGCTGATCACCACACGCGCCTCCTGCTGCAACTTCTCCAGCGTCTCACGCACCCGCTCGCGCTGCTCCACGCTCACCAGCGCACCCATCCGCACGTCATCCCGCGCCGGGTCGCCCAGCGTCACCTTCGCCAGTTCGCGGCGCAGACCCTCCGTCACCGCCTCCACCAGATGGGAGGGCACCATCGCGCGGCGGATCGCGGTGCACTTCTGCCCGGCCTTCCCGGTCATCTCCCGCGCCACCTCGCGCACGAACAGCGCGAACTCCGGGTCCTCCGGCTTCACGGACAGGCCCAGCACCGACGCGTTCAGGCTGTCCGCCTCCGCATTGAACGGCACCGACCGCCCCACGATCGCCGGATGCACCCGCAACTTCGCCGCTGTCGCCGCCGACCCCGTGAACGCCACCACATCCTGCTCCTCCACGTGATCCAGCAGCGACCCCGGCTCCCCCGTCACGAGTTGCAGCGACCCCTCCGGAATCAGGCCCGACGCCACGATGTCCCGCACGACCCGCTCCGTCAGGTACGCCGTCTGCGGCGCCGGCTTCACCAGACTCGGCATCCCCCCGATAAACGCTGGCGCGAACTTCTCCAGCATCCCCCACACCGGGAAGTTGAACGCGTTGATCTGCACCGCCACACCCTCACGCGGCACCAGCAGGTGACGCCCCACGAACGTCCCCTCGCGCCCCAGCCGCTCCACCCGCCCGTCCGGCCAGAAGCGCTCGTCCGGCAGTTCCCGCCGCGCCGCACTCGCGTAACTGAACAGCGTCCCGATCCCACCCTCGATATCCACCCACGAATCCCGCCGCGTCGCCCCCGTCAACGCACTCAGCGCGTAGTACGCCTCCTTCCGCTCCATCAGGAACGCCCCCAGCGCCTTCAGCGCCCGCGCCCGCTCATGGAACGTCATGCGGCGCAACGCCCCACCCGCCCGCCGACCGTACGCCAGCGCCCCACCGAAATCCACGCCCTCCGACGAGATCACGGCCACCGGACGCCCATACACCGCGTCCACCAGCACCTGCCCATCCGCATTCGCATGCCACGAACCCGACACATAAGACGCCGGACGAAGAAGATCAGAAGAGATTGATTGAGTCATATACGTTCCTCCAGTTGACAAGCCAGTTCCACGCGGCATCAGGCATACGTGTCGAACTCCCACTGCATCCGCCGGGCCAGTTGTGCCACCACGATGTCCCAGGTCTCACCGACACAACGCGAGACCATCCGCTGCAAGACCTGCACGATCTCCACCCGATTGAATTCCTCCACGATCAGCAGATCCCAGCGCCACACGAACCCCTGCGACGCGCACTCCCGCCTCAGCCAGTCCGGCGAACAGACCGTCAGGCTGAAGGAATCCGACGCATCCCCACCTACAGGCCCGATATAAAGCCGAAGGTCTACCCCGAAATCCGCAGGATGCTCCGGCACGAAACTCTCGAACGCCGAGTGATCGGCCAGCGAGATCACTTTCAGCTCAGCGATCATCCCATTCCCCCAACCGGGCGCTTACACTGCCGCATGACGATCACCACGCAGCATGAACTGGACGGCATGACCCTCGCCGGGAAGGTCGTCGCCCGCACCCTCGACGCCCTGCGCGCCGCCGTCGAACCGGGCATCACGCCCGCCGAACTGGACGCGCTGGCCGGACAGGTGTTCGCGGGGTTCGGGGCGTTCTCCGCGCCGCGGGCCGAGTACGGCGCGCCCGTGAACGTGTTCATCAGCGTCAACGACGACATCGTGCACGGCCTGCCCACCAACCGCCCGCTTCAGGCGGGGGACGTGGTGTGCATCGACGTCACGCCGAACGTCGGCGGGTTCGTCGCGGACGCCGCCATCACGGTCGCCGTGCCGCCCGTCTCCCCCACCGCCGCCCGCCTCATCGAGGCGGCCGAGGCAGCCCTGGCCCGTGGCCTGAACGCCGCCCGCGCCGGACAGCCCCTGAACGGCATCGGGCGAGCCATCCAGGCTGAGGTTCAGCGCCGGGGCTTCACGCTCCTGCCGGAACTTCAGGGGCACGGTGTGGGCCGCGCCATCCACGAGAAACCCGACGTTCCCAACTATTACCGCCCCGCGCTCCGCAAACCGCTGCACGAGGGCCTCGTGATCGCCGTGGAACCCATGCTCAGCACCGGCAAGAGCCCCCGCGTCCGCACCCGCCGCGACGGCTGGACGCTCGCCACCACCGACGGCGGCCTCGCCGCCCACGTCGAACACACCATCATGATCACCAAAGGAAAACCGCTGGTGCTGACAGCGTGAAAGCAATTTTTCTGTTGAGACCGTCCAGGGCTTGAACATTGAGACTCAGTCGCTCTCAATCACGAGGAACATGCCAGCCATTTTCTCGTCGAGAATGACAACACCGTTTTCGAAAACGTATTTGGGATCGCTCCACCCCAAACCTGAATAAGCGGTGGGCTGCTCAAAAAGACCGAAAAAGTCAGTGACCATTTCTTCGGCTATATGTGCAGGTACAGTTTCGACCGTGTGGCCGACGCTTCCGCCGCCTATCAATGACTGCCGCAGAAACTCACGGGCATCACTGGGGTTGACTGCGCACTCCACCCAACCTGCCGCGACCTGCCCTTGCGAGGCAATGGGCGGCATTTTTTCCAGGTATACACTGAGAGTTTCATGCTCACCCCACAGATTGAAGAGCCGATCAAGCATCTCTTCTTCACCCATATCGGCCCGCCGCCACTCCGCAATAGATGTCAAATCCAGCATGTATTTCCCGTGCATTCTGGGAAAGGCAGTCAGACGCTCCTGTAACCCGCAAAGCGTCTCCAGGGCCTCCGACTGAATGTCACTCATACGCTCTTGAACCCTTCAAACGGTTCGCGGCAGGTGTCGCAGACGTACATGCGTTTGCAGAGGGTGGGCCCAAAGGAGGCGGTCATGCGGACGTTCAGGCTGCCGCAGCGGGGGCAGCGGGTGGGTTCCGCGTCCAGTTGAATCAGTTGCCCTTCCCCGGTGGGGGCGGGGGGCGCGATGCCGTACTGCCGCAGTCGCTCGCGCGCGTCGTCGTTGATCCAGTCGGTCGTCCACGGGGGCGTAAGGGTGCTCCTGACCTCGACGTCCGTCACGCCCAGGCCACGCACCGCCTGCTCGATGCTGTCCCGGATGACGTGCAGAGCGGGGCAGCCGCTGAAGGTGGGCGTGAACGTCACCGTCACGCGCCCATCGTCGCCCACGGTCACGTCGCGCACCATGCCCATGTCCGTGATGCTCACGACGGGAATCTCCGGGTCTGGGACGCTGGTCAGCGCGTCCCAGACGGCAGATGGCTGAATGCTGATGGCCGATGGCGCAGGGCGCTCTGCCTTCTGCCTTCCGCCTTCTGCCATCCGCCTGTTCACCAGACCTCGGCGTCGGGGTGTTGCCGGGCGACGCTCTGCATTTCTTCCAGCAGGGGGGCGAGGTGGTGGGTGTGCGTGTCGCGGCCGGGCTGGGTGGTGGGGGCGTCGGGGAGGGTGAGGCCGCATTTGTCCACGAGGTGCCGGGTGACGAGGTCGGTCCAGCGGGCGTGCACGGCGTTCAGGTCGGGGAGGATGCCCGCTGCGGTCAGGTCCGCTTCACCCTCGACGGGCTGGAAGAGTTGCGCGGCGTGCGGCCAGAGTTCCGTCAGGGCCGCCCGGGTGCGGCGTTCGCTCTCGGGCGTGCCGAGGGCGAGGCGTTCCACCCACAGGGCGGTGTGCTGCACGTGGAATTTCTCCTCGCGCACGGCCTTCGCGGCGACTTCTGCCAGGGGCGCGTAGGTGCTGCGGGTGGCGGCCTCCAGCCACAGGGCCTCGAACGTGTCGTACAGGAACTGCCGGACCATCGTGAACGCCCAGTCGCCTTTCGGGAGTTCCACGAGGCGGGTGTTCAGGTAGTCGTCCGGGCCGCGCCAGAACGCCACCCGGTCGGGGTCGCTGCCGCCGAGGGTCTGCGCGAGGCTCAGGTACAGCCCGGCGTGCCCGAGTTCGTCCTGCGCGATGTTCGCCAGCGCGATGTCCTCTTCGAGGATGGGGGCGTGCCCGGTCCACTCGCCGTTGCGGTGCGCGAGGATGATCTCGTCGTCGGCGAGGACCGTGAGTTTCAGGAGAAGCGCCTGCGTCTGCGTGTCGGTCAGGTGGGTTGTAGGAGTGGTGGTCATGCGCCTTCCTCGCTGGCGGCGCGGCCCGGCATCAGCCCGGCGCGTTTCAGTTCGCCGACGTGCCGGCCGATCACGCCGTAGTGCTGCTGCTGCTTGTACGTCTTGTCCTTCGCGGGCGCGAACCAGCTCTCGACGGTGCCGGGGTCCTCGTCCGTGCGGACGACCGCCGACTCCGGGAAGACCATCCAGGCGAGCACGTCCGGGTGCATGACCTGCGCCTGCCGCAGCGCGTCGCCGCTCCCGCTGGCCTGCACGGTGCCGCTGAGGTCCACGAAGGTCATGCTGCGCTTGTTCGTGCGTTTCACGCCCACGTGGTACGTCCCGGTCTCGCCGGGCGAGTCCAGCAGCGCGGGATTCGTGGTCAGTTCCTCGGGCGTGGCGGTCAGGAGGTCGTCCTCGCGCACGCACCAGAGGCTCACGGCAGCCGGGCGGCGCACGAACACGTTCCGCGCCGTCAGGAGCGCATGCGGCGGGTCACCCGCGTGCACGCTCCCCACCGCCTGATGCGGGCGGTTCGGGGCGTCCTGCTTGAACACCTCCCAGCGCGGCCACTGCGTATCGGAGGACGGGGATTGAGGTTGAGTCATGGGTGGGGTTCCTTTCTGGGCTGGGGGGGGACCCCTCAGTCCGCTGCGCGGCCAGCTCCCCTCAAGGGGAGCCAGTGTGATGGTTGGCTCCCCTTGAGGGGAGCTGTCAGCGAAGCTGACTGAGGGGTTCTTCAGTCGGCCGCAACCGCGCGTTGCCGGTCGGTGTAGGCCTGGAGGGCGTCGCGGACCCAGGCGCCGTCGTCGTGGGCGGCCTGTCGGGCGCCGAGGCGTTCCTTGTTCAGGCCCTGTTCGCCGCGGATGACGGCCCAGAATTCGTCCCAGTGGATGGGGCCGTGGCGCCAGTTGCCCTGCTCGTCCTGGTGCAGGTCGGGGTCGGGGATGGTGAGGCCCGCTTCGAGCAGTTCGGGGACGTGCTCGTTGATGAATTCCTGCCGGACCTCGTCGTTGCTCTTGAGTTTGATGCCCCATTTCGTGAGGACGCCGCTGTTGGGGCTGTCGGCGTCGTGCGGGCCGAGCATCATCATGGCGGGCCACCACCAGCGATTTAAAGCGTCCTGCGCCAGGGCGCGCTGCTCGGGGGTGCCCTGGGCGTAGGCGACGATCATTTCCTTGCCCTGTTTGTGGTGGAAGGTTTCCTCGCTGCAGATGCGGACCATGGCGCGGCTGTACGGGCCGTAACTGCAGCCGGCGAGCATGGTCTGGTTCTTGATGGCGGCGCCGTCCACGAGCCAGCCGATCATGCCGACGTCCGCCCAGCTGTGGGTGGGGTAGTTGAAGATGCTGGAGTACTTGGCCTTGCCGCTCAGGAGGGCCTGGAGCATGTCCTCGCGGGTGGCGCCGAGGGTTTCGGCGGCGTGGTAGAGGTACTGGCCGTGCCCGGCCTCGTCCTGAACCTTGGCCATGAGGATGGTCTTGCGCCTCAGGCTGGGTGCGCGGGTGATCCATTCGCCTTCGGGGAGCATCCCGACGACCTCGCTGTGGGCGTGCTGGCTGATCATGCGGATGAGCTGGCGGCGGTACTCGGCGGGCATCCAGTCGCCGGGCTCGATCTTCTCGCCGCGGGCGATGCGGGCCTCGAAGTGCGCGTGCTGCTCGGCGGTTTCGCCGGATGTGATGCCGGTCTGGGCGGGGGTGGGTTGGGTCATGGGGGCAACCTCCTGATGGGACTGCCCCCAGTGTACCTAACGAGCGTTAGGTTGGGTGTGGCCTGGGTTGCAGCCGTCCGGTCTACCCATCCGCGCGTGCATGATCGGGCATGCTGTGAGGAGAGCCCGCATCCACACCCCCCTGCTCCCGGAGGTTCCTGATGATCCGTTCCCGCACGCCACTCCTGCTGACCGCCCTGGGCCTGCTGCTGGCCGCGCCCGCCGCCGCGCAGCCCGCGCCCATGCCCGTGAAGGTCTCCTCGCGCACCTGCGGGGCGTACACCCTGGCCCTGCGCGAGAACGGCTTCGGGGAACCGGCCGACCGCGTGACCATCACGCGCGGCGCGACCAGTTACGCCACGGTCGAGGACACCATGGTCAGCGTGGACTGGTGCCGGGACGTGACCGGCGACGGCGTCCCGGAAGTCCTGCTGGCCGGCTTTTCCGGCGGCGCGCACTGCTGCTTCACGCACACGCTGTACTCGCTGACCAGCCCGCCCCGGCGGCTGCTCACGGCGTTCAGCGCGCACAGCGACACCCTGGAGGCCCGGCAGCTGGACGGACGCGGCCCGCTGGAACTGGTCGGCGCGGACTGGCGCTTCGCGTACGGGTACGGCATGAGCTTCGCCGAGAGCGCCCCGCTGCCCACCGTGTACTCGTTCCTGAACGGCCAGTACGTGGAGAACACCCGCGCCTTCCCCGGCTTCATGCAGACCTATGCGCGCCACATGAACGCCGACCCGTTCAGCGGGGGCGTACTGGTCGAGTACGCCACCCGCACCGTCACTCAGGGGAGCGCCAGCGCCGACACCTGGGCGGCGGCGCAACCGGCACCCTTCCGGGCGTGGCTGGCGAACTACGGCCCGGATGTGCGGCAGGACCTCTCGGACTTCGGGCTGCGGGACTGGCCCACACGCGCCGGCCTGGACGCGGACGCCGTGCGCAGCGGCATCGGCGGGGCGTTCACGGCGCCCGGCACGCGCGCGTACCTGGCCGTCACCGTCGGCGCGGGACGGGACCCGGTCGCCACGCTGCGCCTGTTCCAGCCGCGCGGCGCGGCCATCACGGCCGGCCCCGCCCTGCTGACCGTCCCCGTGACCCGCGACGCGTACGGCGAGCCGACCCTGACCGTCTGGCCGGCCGCCACGGTCCGCCGCGCGGGCGGCCGGGACGACACCCTGCTGCGCGACGCCCGCAGCGGCAGTGTCCGCTACGCCGCATACCGCGTGGGCAGCGCCGCCCTGACCGAACTGCGGGACGACCCGCTGGCCGTTACGGCCGCGCTGCTGAGCGACCTGAGCAGCGTGGCCGGGCACGTCGCCTCGCAGTACCGGGACGTCACGCGCACCGCGGCGCAGACCGCTGAGGTGCAGCGCCGCATCGACGCGGCCGTCACCCGCGCCCGCCCGTGGCTGGGCACGCGGCGCGGCCCCACCGACTTCCCGCTGGGCCGCCTGGGGAACTTCACGTTCGGCAGCGTCACCCTCACCCAGGACAGCCCCGCGCAGGCGCAGGCCGTCATCACGACCACCGTCGGTTTCACCGACGACCGCACCGACAGCGAGTACGTCAGCGGCGAACGCCACACCCTCACCGTGAACCTCGACCGCGCCGCGACAGGCTGGCAGGTCACCGACTGGACCCTCAAGCCCCGCACCGGCGAACTGTACGAGGACTGATACGGACTCCGATTGAATGGGCCGCAATGCCCGCTGGGTCCGAGAGAAGCGACTCGGAGAGCTGCTCCGCAGAGTGGGAGCAACACGCCCCTCCGGACGTGGAGCCAGCAATCCGGCGACGTTCCGGATTGTTGGCGAAACAAACGGCAGTCCGTATGAACGGTCGGCAGCGGATGGGCGGTGGCGGAGGGCCTGTCACGCGGCGCGGCACAGGCCGGGTCAGACGACGGCGCGGCGCGCGGCCGGCCGGGCCGTTTACGCTGGGTCATGCGTCAGAACATCAGCAGTGGCAGCCCCTGGGAAGCGCAGATCGGGTACTCACGCGCCGTGAAGGTCGGGAACACCGTCCAGGTCAGCGGCACGACCGCCACCGTGAACGGCGAGGTCGTCGGCGAGGGCGACCCGGCCGAGCAGACCCGCGCGGCGCTGGGCATCATCCGCACCGCGCTGGAAACGGCCGGCGCGCAGCTGTCCGACGTGGTCCGCACCCGCATCTACGTGACGGACATCAGCCGCTGGGAGGAAGTGGCCCGCGCGCACGGCGAGGTGTTCCGCGACATCCGCCCCGCCACGACCCTGGTGCAGGTCGCCGCGCTGATCGACCCGCTGCACCTCGTGGAGATCGAGGCCGAAGCCGTCATCGGCGGGTGATCCCCGCCTGTGGGGCAGACTGGGCGGCATGACCTCTTCCCCTTCCGGTTCCGTCCGTCCGTTCGATCCGGCGTCACCCCGCCTTGGGCTGGGACTGGCGGCGCTGGGCCGCCCCGGGTACATCAACCTGGGGCACGCGCGTGACCTGCCGGACCGGTCGGTGGAGGGCATGCGGGCGCAGGCGTGGGCGGTGCTGGACGAGGCGTACGCGGCGGGCGTGCGGTACTTCGACGCGGCGCGCAGTTACGGGCTGGCCGAGGAGTTCCTGGGCGGGTGGGTGCAGGCGCGCGGGCACCGGGACGCCGTGCTGGGCAGCAAGTGGGGGTACACGTACGTGGCGGACTGGCAGCCGGACGCGCCCGTGCATGAGGTCAAGACGCACGACCGGGCCACGCTGGACCGGCAGTGGCCGCAGACGCTCGCGGCGCTGGGCGGCCCCCCGGCGCTGTACCTGATTCACTCGGCGACGCTGGAGTCGGGCGTGCTGGAGAACCCGGCGGTGCTCTCCCGGCTGGCGGAACTGGCGGCGGGGGGCGTGCGGGTGGGCCTGAGTACCAGCGGCCCCGCGCAGGCGGACACGATCCGGCGGGCGCTGGACGTGCGGGTGGACGGCGTGAATCCGCTGGGTGCGGTGCAGGCCACCTGGAACCTGCTGGACCGCTCGGCGGGTGCGGCCCTGGCCGACGCGCACGCGGCCGGGTGGGTGACCGTGGTGAAGGAGGGCGTGGCGAACGGCCGCCTGAGTGCGCGGGGCCTGGGCGGGCGCGGGGACGTGCCCGCCCCGCTAGCGGCGCTGGCGGCCGAGCTGGGGGTCACGCCGGACGCGGCGGCCCTGGCGGCGGTGCTGGCGCAACCCTGGGCGGACATGGTCCTGAGCGGCGCGGGAACCGCCGGGCAGCTGGCGCAGAATCTGGCGGCGCTGCGCGTGCAGGTGCCGGCGGACGCCCTGCCGGAACTGGCGGTGGACGCCCGCACGTACTGGCAGGAACGGGCGGCGCTGCCCTGGAACTGAGACGGATTCCGTTTGTTTCGCCAACAATCCGGAACTTCACCGGATTGCCAGCTCCACGTCCGGAACCCGTTTCTCTCCTGCTCTGCGAAGCAGCTCTCCGAGTCACATCCGCTCGGATTGAACGGGCTTTGCAGCCCATTCAATCGGAGTCCGTATGACCCGCAGTCCGGATCAGTACGAGCGGAAGTTCTGCCAGACGTGCGCGGGTTCGAAGCTGAAGCCGAACACGCCGGGACCGCTGTGCGCGGAGAGGACCGTGCCGAGGCTCAGGGTCATGCTTTCCTGCACGCCCAGGCGGCGGGCCTCGAACCGCAGGGCGTCGACGCTGTCGGAGGCGCCGTTGTGGAAGAACGCCACGCGGCCCTGCGGGAGGCTGGCGGCGCAGGCGCGCAGCTGCTCGGTCATGCTGTTCATGGCGCGGCCGGCGCCGACGGCACGCGCGAAGGGTTCCACCCGGCCCTCGCGCAGGCCCAGGATGGGTTTCAGGTTCAGCAGGCCGCCCAGCAGGGCCGCCGCGCCGCCGATCCGTCCGCCGCGCTGCAGGTATCCCAGGGTGTTCAGGCACATGCGGGTCTGCGCGTACTGCCGCAGGCTCTGCAGGACCTGCGCGACCTGCGCGGCCGGCACGTGGTCACGCATCAGGCGCGCGGCCCGCTCGGCCTGCAGGGCCAGTCCGGCGGCGGACTGCCAGGAGTCGTGGACGGTGACCCGCCCCGGGAAGGCCAGCGCGGCCTCGGCGGCGTGGCTGCAGGTGTCGCTCAGGCGGCTGCTGACGTGTACGGCCAGCACGTGATCGTGGCGTTGCAGCAGGGCCTCGAGCGTCTCGCGGTAGGCCTGCACGGTGGGGGGCGCGGTGACGGGCATGGCGGCTCCGGCGTCCACGCGGCGGAAAAGTTCCTCGCTGCCGAGTTCCTGGTGATCGAGCCAGTCACGCCCGTCGAAGTGGACGGTGAGGGGAATGACCCGCAGGCCGATGGCGTCGGCCTGACCGGCTTCGAGGTCGCTGGTGGAGTCGGTCAGGACGATGCTGTTCATGCCCGTATGGTAGGACCCGGACAGGCAGAAATGTGAAATTTCCCCCATCAGGGGCTCCCCCCGGGGTGCGCCCCCCCGGACGTGCCCCGGACCGTCCACCACCCCCGCCAGGGAGACGGCGCGACTGCCACCGGAGCGCCGCCACCCGCCGCGTCGGAGCGGCCGGTCTCTAAAACCGTTCTCCGAATGACGCCCCGGCACAGCAGACGTCCGATGCCTCCATTCTCTGCTTCGCGGCTGTGCCAGTCCGTCCTGACCGTCCGCATTCACCCGCTCTGCTGCGGGGCGTTCCAGGTCCGCCCGGCCAGACAGCCTGCCGCTTCACGGCAACGGCTCCAGTGCCCGGAACGGCTCTAGTGCCCGGCAGCCACCGACATGGTCGCGGCGTCGGCCAGACGTTGCAGGGCCGGCCGCAGGGCCGGGAGGTCCACGCGGGCCGTGTGCCAGACCAGCCGCACCTCGATCCCGAAGTAATCGTGCGACACCAGGTTCCGCACGTCGCGCAGCAGCGTCCAGGGCAGTTCCGGGTGCGTGTCCTGCACCGACTGGGGAATGAACTTCGTGGTCTCGCCCAGCCGCGCCAGCCCGTGCAGCACGGCCTCCTGCACCAGTTCGTCCCGCTCGAAGGTCGCCAGGGTCAGGCCGTCCGTGAAGGCCACCACCCGGTCCAGCACGCCGAGCAGATCGAACACCCGCCAGCGCCAGCGCTTGTCGCGGTGCGAGGACGGCAGGTTGTCCGGGACGCTCAGCACGTCCACCGCGTCCGCCAGGATCTCGGCGCGCAGCGGGGCGCGCAGGGCCCCTTCCGTCACCACGTCCACCCGGCGGCCCAGCGCCCGCTCGAACACCTCCCGCGCCCGCATCAGGTCCAGCAGGCCCCGCGCCTGTGTGGGCGCGAAGTCGATCAGCAGGTCGATGTCGCTGGCCTCGCCCGCCTCGCCCCGCGCGACCGACCCGAACACCCGCACGCGCGTGACCCCCAGCGCCGCCCACTGCGCCTGAACCTCCCGCAGGCGACCCGCGACCGTCTCGAGGCGAACATCCGGAAAGAGCGGCTGGGCAGCGTTCATTCCGTTCAGGATACGGCCCTCACGGCGGGGCGGGCCGTATCCTGAACGGGTGATTATCGCCGTGGGCCACGACCTGATCGAGATCGACCGCATCCGGCGCATGCTGGAACGCGAGGGCCGGCGGGCCGAGAAGCTCTTCGCGCCCAGCGAACTCGCGTACTGCGCGCGCCTGAGCGACCCGGTCCCCAGCCTCGCGGCGCGTTTCGCGGCCAAGGAAGCCTTCCAGAAGGTCTGGCCGCGCCCGCACGGCTGGCGGGACGTGTGGGTGGAGCGCACGCCCACGCCCGGCGGTCCCTTTCCGTTCGCGCGGCCGCACCTGGCGTTCGCGCCGCACATCGAGCAGCACATGCGCGAGCAGGGCTGGACGGCGCACCTGACCCTCACGCACACCCGCGAGCACGCCTCGGCCGTCGTGATTCTCGAGGAGCGCTGAGCGGCCGGGCCTGAGCGTTCCTTCACGGTCCGGCAGGCGGACCCGCGAATCGTCGTGCCGCTGACACCCGCGCGGGCCGGCCCGGGCATACGCTGGGGCATGAACGCCATGGATGCCGTCCGGTTCGTTGACACCCCGGCCCGTTCCGGAGGGACCGGCGGCACGGGGGGTCCGTACCGGGCGGTGACGCCACCCGCCGCGCCGGCCCCCACCCGGCGGCCCAGTCCGCTCGCACGCTGGCGGCCCCGGGGTGTCCCCCTCACGGTCCGGGTGCAGGTGGTCGTGGCCGCGCTGCTGCTCACGCCGGCCCTGGCGCTGGGCAGCGGCCCGAAGGTCTCCCCCGCCAGGGCGGGCGCCGCGGCGTTCCCCGCGCCCGCCCAGCCCCGCCCCGTTCAGGCGACCAGCGTGACGCCCGGCCGGACCCTGCTGCTGGATTTCTACGCGGTGCGGCTGGATGGACTGTGGGCGCTGTTCTCGCCGGACGTGCGGGCGCAGTGGGGCACGCTGGAGGCCTTCCGCGCCTTCCGTCGCGACGGTCTGGCGCAGTACGGCCCGGAACGGCAGGTGCTGCAGGAACGGACCTTCACGCGCGGCCGCGAGAGCGTGTACGTGCGCAGCGCCACCTTCGAGAAGGCCCCGGCGCTGGTCTGGGCGGTCGTGATCGGCTTCACCGGCCCGCAGGTGACGACCTTCGGCATCACCCTGCAGGAGGACCGCAGCGACGATCAGGTCGCGTGGCAGCGCCCCCCGTTCCCGTGAGCGCGGCCAGCAGCCGGTTCAGGGGCCGTCCTGGCTGCCCTGGCGGGCCAGTTCACGGCCCGCGGCGTCCGTGACGGTGAAGGTGTAGGCGTCGGCGCTGCGGGTCAGCCAGTTCACGCGCTGGTCGACGCAGGCGTCCGGCACTTCCAGCTGCGCGGGCGCCGGGTAGCGGCGGTCCAGGCTGTTCTGCCGGTAGGTTTCCAGCGTGCGGGTCAGGCTGTTCGCGCAGTTCTGCGCGGCGGCGCGGGCGGTCACGCGGCCCGCGTCGGTCGGCAGGCCGCTCTGCTGGGTGGCCTGCACGGCGCTCAGCTGCCGTTCGAGCGCCTCGACCCGGCGGGTCAGGTCGGCGTTCTGCGCGCGGGCCTCGCGGTCCTGGCAGCCGCCGAGCAGCGGCGCGAGCAGGAGGAGCAGAAGGGCACGCCGGATCACGCGGGGCAGGTTAGCGCACCCGACCACACCGCTGGCAAGCGCCGGCCCTCATGAGGCCCTTCATGAAGGCCCCGGGCCGCTCGACCGTCCGGTTCAGCGGTTCAGGACGCTGACGATCTCCACGTGACTGGTCTGCGGGTAGAAGTCGTGCGGGATGACGTCCGCGAGCTTCCAGCCGCGCCGCACGAGGTCGCCCACGTCACGCGCCCACGTGGCCGGGTCGCAGGAGACGTACACGAGGCGGTCGGCGGTGCTGGCGTTGATGTGCTCGCGCGCGCCCTCCTCCAGCCCGGCGCGGGGCGGGTCCACGACGATCACGTCGGTGCCGAGTTCGCTGAAGCGGGCGGCGTCGCCACTGCGGAACGTGACGTTGCTCTCGCCGCTGACCGCCACGTCCTGACGGCCACGGGCGAGCGCCTCCGGCGCGGCGTCCAGCACGGTCACGCGCCGGAAGTTCGGGGCGAGGTGACGGCCGATCGCGCCGGCCCCGCCGTACAGGTCCACGGCGTGCTCGCCCTTGCCGGCCAGTTCGGCGGCCCGCTCGTAGGCCAGTCCGGCGGCCTGCGGGTTCACCTGCGCGAAGCCCGTGGCGGACACGCTGACCTGCACCTGCCCGAACTGCTCGCGGATCTCGCTCTCCCCGGCGATCAGGCGCACGCCGGCGCTGAAGCGCTTCCCGGCGGGCTGCGCCAGCGACACGCCCACCACGCCGGCTTCCATCAGGTGATCGCTGGCGCGCAGGTACTGGCGGGTCTCACCGGCGCCGATCACGGCGGCGACGACCTCGCCGGTCAGGCGGCTGGCGCGGAACGCGACCTCGGTGGCGGGGTCCAGCAGCGTGGGATCGATGCGGTCCATGACGGCCTGGATCTGCGGCATGACCAGCGGGTCCCTGCGCACGACCAGCGGTTCGCTGCCGCGCCGCTCGCGGTAGGCGAGGCCGCCGGGCGTCACGAGGTACTGCGCGGTGTTGCGGTACCCCCAGGCCTCGGGGCTGGGCACGGTGGGTGACACGCCGTGCTGCACCTTGGCGATGCGGCTCAAGGCCTCCTGCACGAAGGCGCGTTTGAAGTCCAGCTGCGCCTCGTAGGTGGCGTGCGCCAGGTCGGCGGTGGGCAGGTCCGGGCCGTCCACGCGGACGGGACTGCGGCGCAGCACCTCGACCGTCTGGCCCTGGCGCACGCCCTTCCCGGCCCTGACCCGCGCGGTGACCTGCTCGCCGGGCAGCGCCCCACGGACCAGCACCACGCCGGACTCGTCCCGGGCGAGCCCCAGCCCCCCCGCAACAAGTTTCTCGATTTCCAGCGTAAGTAAAGCGTCCGACATAACGTACAGGGTAGCGCGTCCGGCCGCTGCGCCGCTGCCCCCAGCTCACGTTGCGCCCCGCGCGGCCCCTGCCGACGTGGCGCGGCAGCCCCAGGGGAATCCCCCCGGAGGCCGCCGCGCCGCACAGAACTGGCGTGCAGTTCAGTTCTCGTATTCGAGGTACGTGTAGCCGAGCAGTTCCTCGCCGTAATCTTCGAGCAGTTCGTGTTCCTGCTCGCCGGTCAGGGTGCCGAGTTTGATGGCGGCGTCGGCCTGGTCCTCGATGGCGTCGCGCAGCATGGGTTCCTCGTAGCCCATGGACTCGATCATGCGCCGCGCCTTCTGGCCGCGCACGAACAGGTCGATGTGGTACTTCCCGCCGGGGCGGACCGTCACGTGGGCCTCACTGACCTTGCCGAACAGGTTGTGGGCGCTGCCCAGCACGTCCTGGTACGCGCCCATCAGGAACACGCCCAGGTAGTAGGGGCGGTCGCCGGGTTCGTGCAGCGGCAGGGTGGCCTTCACGTCGCGCAGGTCGATGAACTTCTCGATCTTGCCGTCGCTGTCGCAGGTGATGTCCACGATGGTCGCCTGCCGGGTGGGTTTCTCGTTCAGGCGGTCGAGCGGCACGATCGGGAAGAGCGCCTGGATCGCCCAGTTGTCCGGCAGACTCTGGAACAGGGAGAAGTTGCAGATGTACTTGTCGGCCAGGACTTTCTGCAGGTCCTCGAGTTCGTCCGGGACGTACTTCTCGTTCTGGATGAGCCGGGCGATCTTGCGCAGGATGGCGTTGAACAGCGCCTCGCCGCGCGCCCGGTCGGGCAGGGTCACGTAGCCCAGGTCGAACAGGTTGTGCAGCGTCTGCTTGTCGCCGACCGCGTCGTTGTACGACTCGCGGTAGTTGCGCGCCGAGATGTTCGCGAGGATCTCTTCCATGTCCTTGACGATCTGGTGGCTGTTCTCGTCGGCCGGGGCGAGGTCCTCGAGGTCGCGGGTGGGGCCGGTGACGTCCACGACCGGCAGGATCAGCACGGCGTGGTGCGCGGTCAGGGCCCGGCCGGACTCGGAGACGATCACGGGTTCCGGCACGCTTCTGGCCTTGCAGACCTCCTGCACGGTGTACACGATGTCGGCGGCGTACTCGCGGACGGTGTAGTTCATGCTGGCGTAGAAGGTGGTCTTGGAGCCGTCGTAGTCGACGCCCAGGCCGCCGCCCACGTTCAGGTACTTCAGTTGCGCGCCGGCGGCGATCAGGCCGGCGTACGTCTGGGTGGCCTCGCGCACCGCGACCTTCACGCGGCGGATGTCGGTGATCTGCGACCCGATGTGGGTGTGCAGCATGACCAGCGTGTCGAGCATGTCCTCTTCCCGCAGGCGTTCGACGACGCGCAGCAGTTCGTAGGCGTTCAGGCCGAACTTCGCCTGGTCGCCGCCGCTCTCCTCCCACTGCCCCGAGCCGCGCGCGTGCAGCTTGAAGCGCACGCCCATGGCGGGGCGCACGCCGAGCGCCTTGGCCTGCTTGAGGATCCGGTCGAGTTCACTGAACTTCTCGATGGTGATGACCACGTTCTTGCCGAGCGTGCGGCCCCACAGGGCCAGCTTGATGAACCCGTCGTCCTTGAAGCCGTTGCAGCACAGCAGCGCGTCGGGGTGCATCTTCTGCGCGAGGCACAGCGCCAGTTCGGCCTTGGACCCGGCCTCCAGGCCGTGCGCGAAGTCGTACCCGGCCGACGCGACGGCCTCGACGACCGCGCGGCGCTGGTTGACCTTGATCGGGAACACGCCCTGGTAGTGGCCGGTGTAGCCGTACTCCTGAATGGCGGACTGGAAGGACTCGTTCAGGTGCTTGACGCGGCCCGTGATGACCTGCGGGAAGCGCAGGATGACCGGCAGGCTCTCCCCGCGGTCCACGATCTCGTCCACGATGGAGCGCAGCGGCACGTGCAGGCCGGGGCTGGGCGTGACCTCAACCTGACCCTTGTCGGACACGCGGAACCAGCCGCCGGACCAGTTGGGGACCTGGTACAGCTCGGCGGCGTCGGTGGTGGAAAAACTGCTGGGTGTCGTCATGAAGGGCGTCCTCCTCCGTGGGGATAGGCTCGCCGTGCGCGGGGTTCGGAGTTGCGCTGCCCGGAACCCGCCGCGGCGGGCACTGACGGGAAGGCACTCACGGACGCCGTGCGAAACCGGGCGCATGATACGGCAAAGGCGGTGGCCCGGATGTCACCTGCCACTTCATTGTTCGCAGGGGGTGGCGGCGCGGGCGCCGGGCAGTGGCCGCAGGGAGTGGCCGCAGGGCGAAGCAATGGAAGAAGGGAGCGGAGGCTTTCACCTCGCTCCCTTCTGACTGGCGGTCCGGACGGGATTTGAACCCGCGACCTTCTGCGTGACAGGCAGATATGCTAACCGCTACACTACCGGACCAGCGGAACAGAGATTACGGGCCGCAGCCGCAGAAGTCAAGGGGTCTGGGCGGGCCGGGGCGGCGCGGGGGCCAGCACCACCCGGTCCCGGCCGTCCGCCTTGGCGCGGCGCAGCGCGGCGTCAGCCCGCTCGAAGGCGGCCTGGAGTGGCTCGCCCGCCGGACTGAGGCTCAGGCCGGCGCTGAGCGTCACGCGCTGCCCGCCCGTGAAGGTGCGGCGCGCGACCTCCGCGCGGATGTCCTCGATCAGACCGGCGACCCGCACCGTCAGGTCCGCGCTGCCCGCAGCGGGCGGACCCGGCAGCAGCAGCGCGAATTCCTCACCGCCCCAGCGGTACGCGCGCCCCTGGCCGGCCAGCACGTCGAGGATCACGTCGGCCACCGCCCGCAGCACGCGGTCCCCGGCGGTGTGTCCATGCGTGTCGTTCACGCCCTTGAAGTGGTCGACGTCCAGCAGGGCCAGCGCCCAGCTGCCCACGGCAGACGCGCGGGCCTGCTCGTCGAAGGCGCGGCGGTTGAGCAGCCCGGTCAGGGTGTCGCGGCGCAGGGCGCGTTCGCCGTCCCGGTAGCGCCGGTTGATGTCCGCGAACGCCACCCCGTACAGCACCACCGTGAGGCAGACGATCAGCGTCAGCAGCGGCGTGTGCGTCGTCAGCTGCGGCTGCAGGCCCCGCAGCTGCCAGCGCCACAGCAGCGCGACCGCGCTGCCGGTCAGGACCAGCCCGTACAGCCGGCCGGTGCGGGGCTCGTCCATGAACAGCAGGGTCCAGGCCAGAACGGTGGCAGGGGTCAGCAGCAGCGTCAGCGTCAGCAGCTGCGGATCGCCGGGCAGCCCGCCCGGGCCGGACAGCAACGCCACGCCCAGCACGAACGCGACCGTGACGCCCGGGAAGGTGCGCCGCAGCAGGTCGTGCCAGCGGACCGGCAGCAGGGCGTGCAGCAGCGCCGTCACCAGCGTCAGTGCCGTCAGCACCAGCAGGACCCGCAGCGAGCCGGGCCGCGCGTCCGGGACGGCCGTGAGCAGCACCGCGCCCACCAGCGGCAGCGCCACCCGGAAGTACAGTTGCCCGATACGTTCCGGCAGCGGGTCCTGGGGGGCAGGCGGGTTGGTGGGCCCTGGGGGCATGGGGGCACGCTCCTTCACTGCCCCCAGCATAGGAGCGCGCGCCTGCCAGCACTCTGACACCCGGCCCCGGCCCCGCCACCTTCATGCCCGCGCGGGCCGGACGCGGCGGCACGCCCCCGGAGGGGTACGCTGCTGGACATGTTCCGCCGCGACCCCACCCACGCCGCGCTGCGGGAACTCGGTGACGTCCTGGGCCGCGACCTGGGCCCCCTGCGTTCCCGCTTGCGGGCCGCGCTGCCGCGCGGCGGCGTGGTCGCCGCGGCCTGCGCCGGGCGGCAGGCGGTGACCGCGCTGGACCACCCGCGCGGCGCCCGGGACGCCCTGTTCGAACTGGCCAGTGTCAGCAAGCCGTTCACGGCGGCGCTGGCGGCCGAGCTGGTCCGGGCCGGGCAGCTGGACTGGCACGCCCCGCTGGCCGCGCTGGGCGGCCCCCTGCGGGCCGCGCCGCGCCACGTGACCGCGTGGCGGCTGGCGACCCACACCGCCGGGCTGCCCACGCACCCGGCGCGGGCGGCCGTGACGGTCCTGACCCGCTTCCACGACCCTTACGGCGGCATGGACGCCCGCGCGGTCCTGGGCAGCGTGCGCCGCTGGGCCGGACCGCCCGGCCGTTTCCGGTACTCGAACCTGGGGGTGGGGGCGCTGGCGCTGGCCTGCGCCGTGGCGGCCGGCGAGCCCTGCAGCGCCGCCGGGTACGGACGCGCGCTGCGCCGCCACGTGAGCGGCCCGCTGAACCTGCACGTGACGCTGGACCCGCCCGCCCCGGCCGCGGGGGCCGGGCAGGCCACGGCCTTCGGGCCGCTGGCCGGGGCCGGCGGGCTGTTCGCCACCCCGCCGGCCCTGCTGACCTTCGCGCAGGCGCACCTGGACGGGCGGCTGGGCGACCACTGGGTCACGGCGGAGCGCCCGCCGGGCCTGCCGGCGGGACTGGCGGTCACGGCCGGGTGGCTGGCGCGCGGACCGCTGCGCTGGCATGACGGGGTGGCGCGCCAGTCACGCGCCGGGCTGGCCTTCCATGCCGGCACGGGCGCGGCCGTCGCCGTCCTGGCCCGGGGCGGCCTGCCGCTGCTCGGGGGCCGTGAGGCCGTCACGCGCCTGCTGCTGCAGCTGCTGGACTGACCGCGCCGGGTTCAGGGTGTGGGCGCGATCCAGCTGACGCTGCGGGCGTCGTTCAGGGCGACGGGCAGCGTGACGCTGCGCCAATTGCCGTTCTGCAGGCCGAGCAGGGTGTCGTGCCGGCGCAGGGCGCTGCCGGTCAGGGTGTACAGGAAGCCGTCGGGCGTGACAGTCAGGTCGCGCAGGTCGCTGACGTTCTCGACGGTCGCGGCGGTCGTCGCGCGGCCGTCCCACAGGCGCAGCGGTTCACTGCCGGTGCCGGCCAGGGCGGGGTCACGCCACGCGGCGAGCAGGGCCCCGCCGGTCCACAGACGGTCGAACCGGACCGCCCCGAGGGCCGCGCGGGTGGTGGTGGGGTCGGGCAGGCCGGCGGGCGTGAGGCTCTGGACGCCGGTGTCGGTCGCGGCGATCAGGGTGCCGCCCAGGTTCGCCAGGTCGCGGATGGCCGGCGCGGCCTGCGGGAGACTCACCTGCGCGACCGGGTCACCGGCGGTGACGGGCGCGGCCCGCAGGACCTCGCTGCCGCCGCCCAGGCGGGGCCGGGTGACGACGGCCACGTCGCCCTGCACGGCGAGGCGGGTGGGGGGCGCGTCGGGGGCGGGGGTGGTGACGAGCGCGGTGGGCAGCGCGGCGGTCCAGACGGGCGTGGCGTTCTGGTACAGCGCGAGGTTCTGCACGCCGCCGCAGTCGCTGAGGATCAGCAGGCGGTCGCGGGCGGCGTTCTGCGCGGAGCGCAGGTCGCAGCGGGGCGTGAAGGCGGGGTCCGGGTAGGGGCGCGGGTCGTTCAGGTCCGGGGCGCGGCTTTCCACGCCGTCACGCCGGGTCAGCAGCAGGCGCCGGCCTCCGGCGGGCGTGGCGAGGCTCACGCCCCCCGCGACGGTCACGCGCGCCCGTTCCGGGGCGGTGACGGTCCCGTTCGTGTCGGTGGGCGTGACGGTGCGCAGGACCGCGCCGCCGTCGCTCAGGACCGCCAGCGTGAGGGGCGCACTGACTTCCTCGGTGCCGGTGCAGGCGCCCAGCAGGGCCGTGAGGAGCAGGGCGGCGGGCCGCGGGAACGGGAGCCCGCTGGTGGGCCGCGGGGCAGACGGACGGAACACGGAACGCTGGGGCATGGTGGGGCACCTCGGGCGGGCAGGGCGGGGAGGGGTCAGGGGTTGATCAGGGGCACGCGGACGCCGCCGTCGGTCAGGTCGAACAGCGGGTAGAAGGTCTGGCCCGGCAGGCCCACCGCCAGGCGGTAGCGGCGCAGGCCCAGGTCCGCCTCGGCCTGCAGCGCCCAGCAGCAGCGGTCGATGGTCAGGCCGATCACCGGGGAGAGCGGCGCGGGGTTCTGCCGCACGCCGTCCAGCCAGGTGAAGGTCTGGCGCAGGCTGCCGCTCAGGTACGCGCCGGGCGCCTGCCCGCTGCGGCCGATGCCCACGCTGAGCCGCACGGGGTCGAGGATCAGCGTGTCGGTGGCGTGGTCGTCGGGGAAGGTGCCGCTGCGGGTGCGGGTGTACGCGGCCCGGCCGGCCAGCGCGGCCCGCTCTCCGAACAGCCAGGTGGCGTCCAGGCTGGCGCGGCTCAGTTCGGTGCGCGGCTGGTCCAGGCCCGGGGTGTTCAGGGTGGCGCCCAGGGCGAGGCGCTGGCCCGGACGGGTGGCGTTCAGGCTGCCGCTCAGGGCGGGGCGCGTGAAGCCGCCGCGCACCAGGTCGTACGGGCCGCCGTACGTGACGTTCCAGTTCGTGGCGCTGCCCTGCACGGTGCCCACGCTGAAGGTGAGGGTGCCGCTGTCCGGCGCACTGGCGGGGCGGTTCAGGAGGAGGGCGTGCGCGGTGCTCAGGCGGTACGCGCCGCGCCACGTGAGGCTGGCGTCCCCGATCAGCTGCCCGGTGGGGGGCAGCAGGCGTTCGCTGCCGCTCAGGGTGACGGGGTTCAGGACGGTGTCGCGCGTGCGGGCCAGGGTGTAGGACACGCCGATCTCGTTCACGTCGGGCGTGCGGACGTTGTGGATCAGGTAGGTGCTGAAGGTGTTCGTGCGCACGTCGCCGGTCACGGTGGCGCGCAGCGTGAGCGGGCCGGGACCGGTCAGGCGGGCATAACTGCCCGAGGCGCTCAGGGCCAGGTCCGGGGCGGGCCAGCCGCTGCTGCGGGTCCGGCTGGCCGGACGGGCGGGCGTGGTGGGCGTGGCGGGCTGCGCGGGCGTGACCGTGACCTGCCCGGCGTTCGGGTCACCGAGGGACGCCGTGAACGCCGCGCTCTCCAGCTGCTGCGTGTACAGGTTCACGCTGCTGCTGGCGCTCAGGGTCAGCGGCAGGCGGTTGACGCCCAGGGTCAGCTGCAGCGGTCCCTGCTGTTCGGGGGGCAGGAACAGGTCGCGGCTGTACGACGCGCCGAAGGTGACGTCGCGGGCCGGCACGGCCGACAGGGCCACGCCCAGCGGGGCGCTCAGCAGGCGGCCGCCCAGCGCGTCGAAGGCGAAGGGACTGGTGCCCTCGGTGCGGTTGTACGCGCCGCTGACGCTCAGGGTGTTGGTGGTGTTGAAGCGCTGCGTGAGGGTGGCGGCCAGGTTCAGCTGCACGGTGCGGGCGCCCGTGCCGTAGTAGCGGCCGGTGAAGGTGTTCTTCAGGCTCAGGTCCGCGTCCTGCCAGGGGCGGGCAGTGTACGCGAGGTCGTGCTGCTCCTCGAGTCGTTCGGTGGTGATGTTCGGGCCCTGGGCCGACGCGCTGCGTGAGAGCGGGTTGCTGGCCGCCGTGTACCGCCCGGCGGTCACGCGCACGTCCGCGCTGAGGTTCCCGCTCGTGTACACCTTGGGGTCCACCGTGACTTCCGGGAGTTTCAGGGGGGTGCCCAGGGGGGCGGTGGGTTCGGGGCCGAAGCGGTTGACGTAGTTGAAGTCCGCCGTGAACAGCGGGTAATCGGCCTTCGCGCCGAAGGTGACGTTCGTCACGCCGCGCTGCGGGTCGCTGTCGCCGCGGCCGACCTCGCTGCGGCTGACGTTCAGGGTGTAGTCCAGGTCGCGCAGCGCCGATACCAGCGGCAGGCGGCCACGCACGCCGAATTCCAGGTCCAGGTCGTAGCCGCTGCGGCCTACCGGGCGGGGGTTCGCCAGCGCGTACAGGTTCAGGCGGTCCACGAGCGGCAGCGGCGCGAACGACCGCAGGCTCACGCCCAGGCCCACACTGGGGTCGCGGTTCTGGTAGTAGCGCAGCAGCGTGGTGCCCAGGGTGCTGCTGCCCACGCTGAACGGCAGGTCGGCCTGCACGGTGTAGCCGTCCACGGTGTCCCGCCCGACCTCCAGGCGTGGTTGCCGCTCGCGGTCGTTCAGGGGCAGCACCAGCACCGGCAGGAACAGCACCGGCACGTCGGCCAGCAGCAGCTGCGCCCGGTACGCGACCAGCCGGTCGCCGGGGTACACGATCAGCCGCTCGGCGCGGAACGCGAAATCGTTCGGGGTGCGGCCGCAGCGGGCGCAGGTCGTGAAGTACCCGCCCGAGGCGCGCAGCTGCCCCGGAATGCGCTCGACCTCCTGTCCGCGGATTTCCAGCTGACTGTCGCTGATCAGCACGTCCTCGCCCGTCACCTGCTCCTGCCCGAGTTCCACGACCAGGTTCTCGCCGCGCAGGTCCTGCCGGTCCCTGGCGCTGCGGTAACTGGCGGCCCCGACCAGCGTCAGGACGCGGCGCGTGCGGTTGAACTCCACCCGCTGCGCGCGCACCACGTCCTCGTCCACGCGCAGTTCCACGTTGCCGCCCGTGATGATCACGAGTTCCTGGCCGTCCACCTGGCGCAGTTCCAGCGTGTCGGCCGAGATGATCCGCACCGTGCGCGCCCCGGCGGTGTCCAGCAGCCCCAGGCCCAGCAGGCCCAGGCCCAGCAGCGCCGCCCGCAGGCCGCGCCGGCCCCCCCCGGGCCGCTGCGCGTCCCGCCGTCCGTCGCGCGGCCGGGCGCGGCGCTTCATTCGCTGCCCGTTCCGGCGCGGGCCAGCAGCGGAGCGAGGGACGCCGGTTGCGGCAGCGCCGGGCCCAGCGCCAGCGCCGGCGCCGGGTCCGGGATGCCCGGCCGGGTGGGCGCAGCCTGCGCGCTCAGCGTACCCAGCACCGTTCCCGGGTAGTAGAAGCCCAGCACGTGCAGGTGGTCGTACCCGGCGCGCGCCAGTCCCAGCGCCCCGTACTGCGACAGGCCCACGCCGTGCCCCGCCCCGCTGCCCGAGATGACCAGGGGATTCAGGCCGGCCAGCGTCACGCGGGTGCCGGACGCACCCAGCGAGCGGATGAAACCCCCGGCGTTCGCGCCGCTGAGTTTCAGGGCGCCCGCCGCGCCCACCAGCAGGATCTCGGCCGGACGGCCCGACTCGCTCAGGCGCGTGACGGTCACGCTGGTCAGCGGCCCGGTCTTCCCGCCGTACTGCGCGGCGACCGCCTGCACCTTCGCCAGCGGCACCGTCACCTGCCAGCGCGCGCGTGGACTGCCGGCCGAGAAGGGATCCGGGCGGGCCGTCAGGTACGGCACGTCGCGGCCCCACACCTCGGCGCTGGACGCCGTGAACCCACCGGAGTCGCTGCTGAAGTACGTGCTGGCCGCCCTGGACCCGAAGGCGACCACCTGGGTGCGCGTGGCGGTCACGGCCGCGTCGGTCGCGGGCTTCTCGGCCGACAGCCCCGGGTACACCTGGCAGCTCTCGGTGGCGCAGGTGTCGTACGGCGCGGCCGGGTTGATGCGGGCCGACACGTACGTCCGCGCGATCACCGCCTGCGCCTGCAGGGCCGCCGCCGGCCAGGACGCCGGCATCTCGGCCGGGACCACGGCCCGCAGGTAGTCCTCGATGTCCACGACGTTCACGCCCTGCACGCCGCCCTGCTCGGCGCGCAGCTGCACGCCGCCGCGGTAGGTGCGGCCCGCGATCTCCACCGTGCGGTCCGCGCCGGGCGGCAGGTACAGCGTGGCGCTCCCGGTCGGCTGGCCGTTCAGGGTCAGCTGCGCCGCCCCGCCCGTTCCGGTCACGCCCACCGTCCATGCCGACGTGGGCAGCGCCGGGGCCGGCAGCGCGCCCGTCCCGCCGGTCAGTGCGCCGGTCACGCCGGTCGCCGGGGCCGGCGCGGACGGCACCCGCACGCTCAGCTGCGGTCCGGACGCCACGAGCACCCGGACATTCAGGGCGGACGCGCTGCCCGGTCCCAGCAGCAGCGCGGCAAGCAGGAGAGCGCCGGAACGCAGGCATGAACGCATGATCAGCAGCAGTATACCCAGCGCGTTCCCCCGGCGACTGACAGGACCGTGAGAAACGCCGCCCCGGGGCCGGCCCTGCTGGCGTTCGCTGTAACGTTTCCCCATCCGCGGCGATCCGCGCCGCGCGATCATGCCTGGCATGACCGCCTCCTCCTCCCGTTCCGGCCGCGCCTGGGCGCACGTCGGCCAGCCCTTCACGCCTCCCGCGCCGCGCCCGGACGGCACGCACCACGATTTCATCGTGATCGGGGCCGGGCGCATGGGCAGCGTCCTGACCGCCGCACTGGCCGCCCACGCGCCTGCCACGCGCCTGCTGCTGATCGAGGAGGGCGGCCTGCCCAACGAGGACGGCGACACCATCCTCGCCCCCGGCCTGTGGACGACCGCGCACCTGCCGGCCGACCGGCACGCCGCCGCGCAGGCCAGCCGCGCCCTGATCGAAACCTTCGGGGCGCCCACCCCCCGCCTGCACGTGAGCCTGCACGCCCACGCCACGCCCGGCAGCGTGCCCACCCGGGACGCCCTGCGGGACCACCCGGACACCCTGGCGCTGCTCGACCCGGCGCGGCTGCCGCACGCCACCACCGACCCGCACGCCCTGACCTACCGCCCGGGCACCCTCGCGCTGAACGCCGCGCAGGCCGCCGTGCGCGCCGGCGCGGACCTGCTGCTGAACACCCGCGCGGTTCCGCAGCCCGGCGGGGCCGTGCGCGCCGAGCGGTTGACGGTCACGAACACCCATCAGGTCGTCACGCACGAGACGCACCTCCTGCGCGCCCGGCACGTCATTGTCGCCGGCGGGGCCGCCGGGCCGGCGCTGGCCGAGCAGCACCTCGGCGTGCACACCCGTCACGGCCGCGCCTACCGGCAGTCCCCGCACCTGAACGTTCCCAGCGGCCCGGACAGTCCCACCCTGCACCACGCGGGCCTGACGCTGGTGCCCCGGCACGGGGCGTACACGCTGCATCCGCGCGTGCATCACCGCGACCCGCACGGCTACCGGCCCACCGGGGGGCACCTGACCGGCGTGCCCACCGGCCTGCGGCGCGAGACCCTCGAGGACCTCGTGGCACTCATGGAGGACCTGCCGGTCCTGGCGACGTCGCAGCTGCACCTGGGCCGCAGTCTGGCCGACATTCCCGGCGCGTGGACGGCCCTGCCGTACGGCGACCCGTTGCACGCGCCCCTCTTCGAGGCGCTGGACCCGCACGTCACGCTGCTGCTCGGCGGGCCACACGCCGACACCCTCGGGCCGCAGGTCGCGCAGGCCCTCGCGCAGCAACTGGCCGGGCGGTAGGGCGGGCTGCGCGGGGAAGCACAGGGAAGGCCCGCGTGTTGTCTACCCCTTCCCCACCTGCCCGCCGCCCCTGGCACCTAAGCTGTCGGCCATGAGAGCGGCGCGAATTACGGGCTGGTCAGGGGTGAACGCCTGACGGCCCGCGCGCTGCCAATCGTCCCCCACCCGCTGCCGGTGGGGGTTTTTCGTTCGAGTCGAGGAAGGGGTGATGCGTGGTGATGCAGGTCAGGGAGTTCAAACCGGGTGAGATGGACGCGATGGACGTGCTGCGGCTGGCACTGACGAGCAAGGTGTACGGCGCGGCCATCGAGACGCCGGTCAGCGAGACGCCGCTGCTGAGTGGCCGCGTGGGCAACCGGGTGCTGCTGAAGCGGGAGGACCTGCAGCCGATCTTCTCGTTCAAGTTGCGGGGCGCTTACAACCGGATGGCGCAGCTGACGGCGGAGGAACGCGCCCGGGGCGTGATCTGCGCGTCGGCGGGCAATCACGCGCAGGGCGTGGCGTTCGCGGCGCAGAAGCTGGGGGTGCGGGCGGTGATCGTGATGCCCGCGACCACCCCGGAGATCAAGGTGGGGGCCTGCCGGGCGCGGGGCGCGGAGGTCGTGCTGTTCGGCGACAGTTTCAGCGACGCCGAGGCGCACGCCTTCGCCCTGCAGCGGGAACTGGCCCTGACCTTCGTGCATCCGTACGACGACCCGCTGGTGCTGGCCGGGCAGGGCACGGTGGCGCTGGAACTGCTGCGGCAGGTCGAGGCCGAGGGGCCGCTGACGGTGTTCGTGCCGGTGGGCGGCGGGGGCCTGATCGCGGGCGTGGCGGGCGTCCTCAAGGCCTTGCGGCCGGACATCCGGGTGGTGGGGGTGGAGCCCGAGGACAGTGACGCCATGTTCCAGTCCGTGCAGGCCGGCGAGCGGGTGCGGCTGGACACGGTGGGCATCTTCGTGGACGGCGTGGCGGTCAAGCAGGTGGGGGCCTTCACCTTCGACCTGACGCGCCGCTACGTGGACGACTGGGTGCGCGTGAACACCGACGAGGTGTGCGCGGCCATCAAGGACGTGTTCGACGACACGCGGGCCGTGATGGAACCGGCCGGGGCGCTGGCGGTGGCGGGCCTGAAACGCTTCGTGGAGGAGCGGGGCGTGACCGGCGAGACGCTCGTGGCGCTCACCTGCGGCGCGAACGTGAACTTCGACCGCCTGCGGCACGTGGCGGAACGCGCCGAGATCGGCGAGCAGCGTGAGGCGATCCTGGCCGTCACCATTCCCGAGCGGCCCGGCGCGTTCCGGGAGTTCATCGAGGTGATCGGGGCGCGGGCCGTGACGGAGTTCAACTACCGGTACGCGCCGCGCGCGCAGGCGCAGATCTTCGTGGGTGTGCAGCTGGCCCGCGCGGCGCAGCGGGCGGCGCTGGTGGCCGAACTCGTGGCGCTGGGGTACGCGGTGACGGACCTGACGCAGGACGAGCTGGCCAAGGTTCACGTGCGGCACATGGTGGGGGGGCGCGCGCCGGAGGCGGCGGGCGAGCGGGTGTTCTCGTTCACGTTCCCGGAGCGGCCCGGGGCGCTGCTGGAGTTCCTGACGCACCTGCACGGGCGCTGGAACATCAGCCTGTTCCACTACCGCAATCACGGGTCGGCGCACGGGCGGGTGCTGGCGGGACTGCAGGTTCCGGCGGGGGACGAGGCGGCGTTCGCGGCGTTCCTGGCGGGGGTGGGGTACCCGGCCGACGAGATGACCGGGAACGCCGCGTACCGGCTGTTCCTGACCTGAGCGTGGTGCCGGGGTTGGCCTTGCGGGCGGCGCGGGGCGGCCCTGATGAACGGCCGCTTCACGGGGACTCAAGTGGGTCTGAAGTGAATTCCCACGCCGCGCCGGGGGTGGTGTGGGACGGTGGGGCATGAATGATCGGCTGATCCGGGAGTGCATCGAGGCCTGTCTGGCGTGCGTGACGGCGTGCGAGGAGTGCGCCTCGGCGTGCCTGTCGGAGCCGGAGATCGACATGATGCGCGGCTGTATCCGGCTGGACCGGGACTGCGCGGACGTGTGCGCCGTCACGGCGCGGCTGCTGATGCGGGGCAGCGACCTGCACGCGCAGGTGTGTGCGCTGTGCGCCGGGGCCTGCGCGGCCTGCGCCGCCGAGTGCGGGCAGCACCGTCATGATCACTGCCAGCGCTGCGCCGAGGCCTGCCGCCGCTGCGAGGCGGCCTGCCGGAAACTGGCGGCCTGAACGCCGTATCCGTGAGGGAAAGTGAGTGGTCCGGGGGGTCCGGGTCCGGGGGGTAGACTGGATGGATGACGCCTCCCTGCCCTGTGCGTACGTCCCGTGATTCACTGGACGTACGTTTCGCTTTGGCCTATACTACACCGAGGTTGTTATGCTTCTAGCAGAAATTATCAGCGTGGGCACGGAACTGCTGTTCGGCGAGATCGTCGACAGCAACGCCGCGTTCCTCGCCCGTGAACTCGGGGCGCGCGGCGTCACCCTGCACCGCAAGACCGTGCTGGGAGACAACCTCACGCGCCTGACGGACGCCGTGCAGACCGCACTCGGCCGCGCCGACCTGATCATCCTGGGCGGCGGCCTGGGCCCCACCGACGACGACCTGACCCGCGAGGCCATCGCCGCCGCCCTGAACGAGACCCCCACCGAGGACGCCACGCAGCTCGCGCACCTGCGCGGCCTGTTCGAATCCCGCGGGCGCGCCATGCCCGAGATCAACCGCAAGCAGGCGTGGCTGATCCCCAGCGCCGAGGCCCTGCCCAACCCGGTCGGCACCGCGCCCGGCTGGTTCGTGCGGACCACGCGCGGCGGCACGCCGAAACTGCTGGTCGCGCTGCCCGGCCCGCCCCGCGAGATGCGGCGCATGTGGCGCGAGCAGGTGCTGCCGCGCCTGCCGCTGCCCACAGCGGCGCTCGAGCACACCACCCTCCACACCCAGGGCCTCGGCGAGAGCGCGGTCGCCGAACTGCTGGGCGACCTGACCCGGCAGGCGAACCCCAGCGTCGCCACGTACGCCCGCGCGACCGGCGTGGACGTGCGCGTGGCCGCCAGCGCCCCGGACCGCGATCAGGCGGCCGCGCTGCTGCACCCGGTCCGGCAGCGCGTCCGTGAACTGCTGGCCCGCTGGACCTGGGGCGAGGACGACCAGACCCTCGCCGGGGCCGCGCAGGGAGCGCTGCAGGGCCGCACGCTGGGCGTCATCGAGGCCGGCAGCGCCGGGACCCTCTGCACGCTGCTGGCCGACCAGCCGGGCTTCCTGGACGCCGCCGTCACGCAGGACCACGCGCGGCTGATCACGCTGGGCCTGACGCCCGTCACGCTGCGGGACCAGGGCCTCGTCAGCGAGCAGGCCGCCCGCGAACTCGCCGCCGGGGCGCGCGAGCACCTGGGGGCCGACGTGGGCCTCGCGGTGGTCGTCGCCACGACCGGCGAGCGGGCCGGGCAGGCCTTCGTGGGCCTGAACGTCCCGCAGCCCGGCGGCCCTCCGCTCGAACGCACCCTGGGCCTCGACTGGCCCGGTGACGCCGCGCAGGTGCGGGAACGCGCCGCCGTGAGCGCCCTGTCGCTGCTGCGCGCGGCCCTCAGCGCCCCCACCAGCCCCCCCTCCACCCCTCCCGAGCCCCGCACGCCCGCCCCCCAGCCCCGCACCGCCCCGGCCCCCGAACAGCGGCCCGAAGGAAGGACCGCATGAAGATCAAGAAGACCACCCGCCCACCCCGACCCGTCCCCACCCCGGCCAGCGAACCCGGTGCGCTGCGGCGCGCCGTCAGCGAGGCGCAGGCCGCCGCGCCGCGCCATGACCGCCCGGCCGGCAAGGCCGCCCCCGCCGAGGCCGCGGCCGGCAGGGGTGCAGGCAGCCGGGGTCCGTCCGGCGGGCGCCCGGGCGCGAAAGCGGCCCGGCCTGCCGGTCGCCCGGAGCCCCGCCCCGCGAAGGCGGCGGGCAGCCGCGACGGCAGCCGCCCCAGCCGTGACGACGGGCATCAGCCGGCCGGCACGCAGCGCCTGTTCTTCGCGCTGAAGGTTCCCGCCAACCTCGTCGGGCCGCTGCGGGAAGCGCAGCGCAAACTGCGCGGCAACTGGCGCCGCGTGGACCCCGACCAGCTGCACGTGACCCTGGCGTACCTGCCGGCCGTGCCGGCCGACCGCGTGGACGACCTCAAACGCCTGGGCGTCACGCTCATGCAGGACCTCGCCCCCATGCAGGTCAGTCTGCGCGGCACCGGCTACTACCCGAACGAGGGCAGCCCCCGCGTGTGGTTCGTGAAGGTGGAGGCCGAGGGCCTGCCGGAACTGGCGCAGGCGCTGCGGGACGGCATTCACGCGCTGGGCCTGGAGACCGACGATCAGCCGTTCAAGGGGCACATCACCCTGGCGCGCAAGAAGGGCCCGGCGCCGCGCGTGCCGCCCCTGACCTTCACGCACGGATGGCAGGCCGGCGGCGCGGTCCTGTACCGCAGCATCCTGCGTAAGACCGGCCCCATCCACGAGACCGCCAGCAGCTTCCGCTTCCGCGCGCCGCTTCCCACCGGGGCCGACGCCACGCTTCCAGACACCGACCTCAGCACCGAGGTTCACCGCAGCGACACCCCACCGGCCACCCCGGCCGTCACCGACCCGCAGTAAGCGCCACGACCCCCGGCCGGCCCCAGGAGGGCCAGAGCGGGCAAGGAGACTCCATGAGCAAGGAAAAAGACATCACCGCCGCCCCCACCGACGCCAAGGAACGCGCCAAGGCCATCGACACCGCCATGAGCCAGATCGAGAAAGCGTTCGGCAAGGGCAGCATCATGAAACTCGGCGCCGAGAGCAAACTCGACGTGCAGACCATCAGCACCGGCAGCCTCAGCCTCGACCTCGCGCTCGGCGTGGGCGGCATCCCCAAGGGCCGCGTCACCGAGATCTACGGCCCGGAAAGCGGCGGCAAGACCACCCTGGCCCTGAGCATCATCGCGCAGTCGCAGAAGGCCGGCGGCACCGCCGCGTTCATCGACGCCGAACACGCCCTGGACCCGGTGTACGCCCGCGCGCTCGGCGTGAACACCGACGAGCTGCTCGTCGCGCAGCCCGACAACGGCGAGCAGGCGCTGGAGATCATGGAACTGCTCGTCCGCAGCGGCGCCGTGGACATCGTGGTGGTCGACTCGGTCGCCGCCCTGACCCCCCGCGCCGAGATCGAGGGGGAGATGGGCGACAGCCTCCCCGGCCTGCAGGCCCGCCTCATGAGCCAGGCGCTGCGGAAACTCACCGGGATTCTCAGCAAGACGAACACCGCCGCCATCTTCATCAACCAGGTCCGCGAGAAGATCGGCGTGATGTACGGCAACCCGGAAACCACCACCGGCGGCCGCGCCCTGAAGTTCTACGCCTCCGTGCGCCTGGACGTCCGCAAGATCGGGCAGCCCATCAAGGTCGGGAACGACGCCGTCGCGAACACCGTGAAGGTCAAGACCGTGAAGAACAAGGTCGCCGCGCCCTTCAAGGAAGTCGAACTGGCGCTGGTGTACGGCAAGGGCTTCGACCAGCTCAGCGACCTCGTCACGCTTGCCAGCGACATGGACATCATCAAGAAGGCCGGCAGCTTCTACTCGTACGGCGACGAACGCATCGGCCAGGGCAAGGAAAAGGCCATCGCGTACATCGCCGAGCGCCCCGAGATGGAAGCCGAGATCCGCGAGCGCGTCCTGACCGCCATCCGCACCGGGAACGCCCCGGAACTGCCCACCAAACCCATCGCCGAGTGAAGGTGAGGGTCGAAAGGTGAGGGGGGGAGGGGCCGGTGAGCCTCTCCCCCGTTTCATGGCCCCCTGTTCGTGCCGGGTGCCGGCCACCTGGCTTACCCGGCCGTCCCTCTTTCGGCGGACGCCGCGTGCGTGCCGCCCGGCGCAGACTGGGGACAGGCTTCGGGGTGGGGTTTCCGCGTGGGAGACATCGACAACCCACACCCAAGGTCAGAGCCCCCCACCCGGGTGAAGGTGGGGGGCTCGTTGCACGCCGTCCTGCGGGTTAACGGCGGCTGAGGTTCCAGACGGTGGGCAGCAGCAGCGCGGCCAGCAGCAGCTTGATGGTGTCGCCGATCAGGAAGGGGGTCAGTCCGGCGGTCAGCAGCGCGCCGCCCCGCAGACCGGTCAGGGCGCCGAGAACCGGGAGGCCCACGGCGTAGATGACGACGCTGCCGGCCAGCATGGCGAGGCAGGTGCCCAGGAACCGCCGGTCCAGGCCGTAGCGTTCCACCAGGAAGCCGACCAGCGCGGCGGCCAGCGGGTAGCTGAAGAGGTAGCCGACGCTGGCGCGCAGGCCAGTGCCTGCGGCGTTCATCAGGCCGGCCGATCCGCCCGCGTACACGGGCAGGCCCGCCGCGCCCGCCGCGACGTACACGGCCAGGGCGGCCAGGGCGCGCTTCCAGCCGAGGGCCGCGCCGACCAGCAGCACGCCCAGCGTCTGCAGGGTCAGCGGGACGGGTTTCAGCGGCACTTCCGCCTGGGCGAGCAGCGCGACGAACACGGCGCCGCCCGTGACGAGCAGCACGTCGCGCACGAGGCTGGGGGTGGGGGCAAGCTGGCGGGCCAGGGTGGGGTGGGTCATGGTCATGGTGGTCTCTCCTTGCGGTGGGGGTGGGTGATCAGCGGTCCGGCCGGGTGGCCGCTCAGGGTGACTGCTCAGGGGGCCGGGCCGCTGCCCCCTTCCGGCACGTCGGCCGCCGGAGGGGGAGCCTCCGGGCCGAGGCTGCCGATCAGCTGCACGTCCCCGGCGCTGACGGTGCGCGGCCCCTGCGCCGTGTGGACGATCAGGCTGCCCTGGGCGTCCAGGTCGGCGGCGACGCCCTCGAGCGGGCCGGCGTGCGTGTGGATCAGGACGGGCCGGCCCAGGGTGACGTTCGCGGCGCGCCACGCGTTCAGGATGTCGGGGGCGGGCGCGGCCAGCCAGCGCTCCAGTTCGCCGAGCAGGGTGCCGAGCAGGGCGGCGCGGGTGGGGTGCGGCGTACCCGGCGCGCGCAGGGCCGCGAGGTGAGCGGCGTCCTGCGGGGCGGCCGTGACGTTGATGCCGATGCCCAGCACGACGCGGCGGGCCTCCTCGCCGCGCAGGTCGGCTTCCAGCAGGATGCCGGCAAGTTTACGGCCGTTCGGGGCGAGCAGGTCGTTCGGCCATTTCAGGCCGCCCACCCCGGCGGCGCGCTGCACGGCAACTCCGGCGGCCAGCGGCATCAGCGGCAGGTCCGCGAGGGTCAGGGGGCCGCCGCGTGGACTGCGGGTCAGCAGGACGCTGAAGACCAGGGTGCCGTGGGTGGTGTCCCAGCTGCGGCCGCGCCGGCCGCGCCCGGCGGTCTGGCGTTCGGCGACCATGACCGCGCCGTGCGGGGCGGGCTGCTGTGGGTGGTCGGCCCAGGCGCGCAGTTCGTCCTGGGTGCTGGTCACGGTGCCGTGGTAGCGCATGGCCTGTCCCAGGGTGCCGCCGCGCACCGTGAGTTGCGGGGCGGGCGTCCCGGCCGGCAGGGCGTAGCCGCTGCGGGTGACCTGCACGGGCACGCCGCTGTCGATCAGGCGGCGGGCGAGGGTGTTCACGGTGACGCGGTTCACGCCGAGCGACTGCCCGAGGGCGTCCCCCGTACGGGGGTGGTCGGTCAGGAGGGGCAGCAGGCGCTCGGGCATTCGTTCAGTGTTCTACGCGCTTTGCTGAACGAAGGCAATGAACCGGGTTCAGAGAAGGCGGCCGTGGCTTCCCGGACGCGCGGCCGCAGGCTTTGTTCCCCGCGTCATGGGCGCGTCAGGGTGCATTTGCTAGACTGCCCGCATGACGATGGTGCGGCAGACCAAGCAGCGCGCGGCGGTGATCGAGGTCCTGCGGACCGCGCGGTCCCACCCGGACGCCGCGTGGATTCACGCGCAGGTGCGCGGGCAGCTGCCCAGCGTGAGCCTGGGCACCGTGTACCGCACGCTGGACGCCCTGGTCCGCGACGGCGTGGTCGTCACGCTCGAACGCGCCGGGCAGGCCACCCGCTACGACTACAAGCACGAGGGTGACGCCCATCACCACGCGGTGTGCCGGGCCTGCGGCGCGATCTTCGACGTGGACGCCGCCGTGGTCCCCAGCCTGCCCGCCTCGGCCCTCCCCGCCGGCTTCCAGGTGACGGACGTCCGCCTGGAATTCCTGGGCGTGTGCCCCACCTGCCAGCCGGACTCCGCCTGATACGAACTCCGGGCAGACCGGCCCGCCGGGCGCTTCGTCCCGGCCGGCGGGCGGTACTCTGCCGGGTATGAAGCCCGTCCCGCCCCCCGCTCCCGAAGTGCAGCCTGACGTGCGGGAGTTCCCCACCTACCGCCTGCCGACCTTCCTGCCGCCGTTCCTGCTGGGCTGGGGGGCGGGCGTCGCGCTGACCTTCGCGGTGCGGGCCGTGGGCGGCGCGCTGCTGGGGGGACCCTGCGAGGGCCGCACGCTGCTGGCCCTGCTGATCCCGCTGCTGCTGGGACCCGGCGGGCTGGCCCTGACCGCCGCGAACTGGCGGCGGCCGCGCCGCGCGGCGCTGGGCCTGGGCCTGGTCGTGGCCTCGCTGCTGCCGGCGCTGTACGTGGGCGCGCAGGACATCGGCCAGTTACGCCGCAGCGGGTGCGCCGGCGGGTACGTGGTCGTCTCCCGCCCGGCTGTGGACGGCCGCGCGGGCGGCAGCGTGAGCAGCGTGGCGCTGGAGGCCGGGTCGGCCGTGACGCTCAGCGCGCGCGTGGGCGGGTACACGCCGCAGACGCATCCGGGCGTGTTCACGGTGCAGGTCCAGAGCAGCGCGCCGGGCGTGACGGTCACGCCGGGCCGCACCCGGGTCCGCGTGGGCGAGGCCTTCCCGGTGCGGGTCACGGTGTCGGCCGCGACGCCCGCGAACACGTACACCGTCGGCATCGGGGCGCGCACCGTCCGCGACGGGCAGACGGCCGAGGCGACCGGCACGCTGGAACTGAACGTGCGGCCCGCGCCGCGCCCGACCCGGACCCCCGCCGCGCGCCCCTGATCCCGGCGCGGCGCCGCTCGGCGGGGGGTGGGGCGCGGCGGGCGGCGGATGGTACGCTCGTCCGGTGAACGTGACGGAACTTTCCAGCATTGCCCTTCAGACGTTCCTGACGATGCTGGTCGTGATGGACCCGGTGGGCCTGGCCCCCATCTTCATCGGGCTGGCCGGGAACCGCCCCAGTTTCGAGCGGCGGCGCGTGGCCCTCAAGGCGTGTCTGGTGGCGGGGGTGATCATCCTGCTGTTCGGGCTGTTCGGCCGGGCGCTGCTGGAGCACCTGGGCATCAGCCTCAGTTCCTTCCGCATCGCGGGCGGCATCCTGCTGTTCCTGATCGCGCTGGACATGGTGTTCGCGCGGCCCAGCGGCAGCAAGGAAACCGCCGAGGAGGAGCAGGAAGCGCACGAGCGTGAGGACATCAGCGTGTTCCCGCTGGCGATCCCGCTGATCGCGGGGCCCGGCACGCTGGCGAGCATCATGATCCTGGCGGCGGACGCGCACGGCTCGCCACTGCTGCTGACGGCCGTGTTCCTGGTGACGGCCGCCGTGCTGCTGCTGTGTTACCTGGCGCTGCGCCTGTCCGGGCAGATCGCGCGGGTGATCGGCCTGACCGGCGTGCACGTGGTCACGCGCGTGCTGGGCGTGCTGCTGGGCGCGCTGGCCGTGCAGTACGTCGCGGACGGCACCCTGGAACTGATCCGCGGGGGCCTGAAGACCGGGTGGCTGCCCGGCACGCTGCCCTGGCTGACCTGAGCGGCCCGCGCCTCCCGCTAGGCCATTCGCCGCAGGGTGTGAGACGGATCACTAAGCGTCCCAGCGCAACATTCACCTGACGGCCGCACCTTAGAATGCCGTGCATGACCTCCAGAAAGGACGTGCAGGAAGACACCCGAATACCCCGTATCGCGGCCGACCTGAACGCGCCGCGCGTGCTGGTGCTGAACGCGTCGTACGAGCCGCTGCACGTCACGAGTGCCAAGCGGGCCATCACGCTCGTGCAGTACGGCGTGGCGGAGATTCTGGAGGACAGTGCGGACGTGGTCCGCTCGCCCAGCACGGTCATGTGCGTGCCCAGCGTGATCCGCCTGCGCCGCTACGTGCGCCGCCCGCGCGTGCATCCGGTGCCGTTCAACCGCCGCAACGTGCTGCGCCGCGACACCTTCACCTGCCAGTACTGCGGGTCGGCCGAGGAACTCACGCTGGATCACGTCATGCCGCGTTCGCGTGGCGGGCGGCACACCTGGGAGAACGTCACGACCGCCTGCCGCGCCTGCAACCAGCGCAAGGGCAACCGCACCCCCGAGGAGGCCGCCATGCCCCTGCGCACCCGCCCGCGCGCCCCGACCTTCGGGGTGTACGCCCACGGGCAGTTCGCGCACTGGCAGCCGCAGTGGAGCCGCTACCTGGGCGGCTGACGCCGGCCCCTCTGGCCGCTAGACTGCCGTATGAACCGTGATCAGGCGTACGCGTTGATGCAGCAGCACACTCCGTCCGGGTCGCTGCGGCGGCACATGCTGAACGTGGAGGCGGCCATGCGGGCCTACGCCCGTCACTGGGGCGAGGACGAGGAACTGTACGCGGTGGCGGGCCTGCTGCATGACTTCGATTACGAGCTGCACCCGGAGGAGCACCCGACCTGGGGCGTGGCGTTCCTGCGCGAGCACACGGACACGCCGCCCGCCGTGCTGGACGCGATCATGGGGCACGCGGCGTACACCGGGACGCCGCGCGAGTCCCGGCTCTCGAAGACGCTGTTCGCGGTGGATGAACTGACCGGGCTGGTGCAGGCGGCCGCGCTCGTCCGCCCGGACCGGGACGTGCGGCAGGTGGAACTGAGCAGCCTGAAGAAGCGCTTCAAGAACCGCGCTTTTGCGGCGGGCGTCAACCGCGACGAGGTCGAGCAGGGTGCCCGCGAGCTGGGCGTGCCGCTGGACGAGCACATGGAGCGGGTGCTGCGGGCGCTGCAGGAGGCCGCGCCCGCACCCGAACTGGCCTGACCCGGCCCCCGGTAGACCCGGCCACAAACCCGCCACCCGCGCGGAGCGGGGGCGCCCTAGGGCAGGCGCGGCGGGAAGCGCACGAAGGTCAGCCAGAACGCCTCGAAGGCCCGCATGGCACCCAGGAAGTTCTCGAAGCCCACGGGTTTGACCACGTACCCGCTGGCGTGCCGCTCGTAGGAGGCGCGCACGTCGTCGTCCGCCTGGCTGGTGGTGAGCATCACGACCGGGATGCTGCGCAGGTCCGGGTCGGCCTTGAGTTCCTCCAGCACTTCCAGTCCGGTCTTGCGGGGCATGTTGATGTCCATCAGGATCACGTCCGGGCGGGGCGCGCCGCTGTGCTCGCCCTCGCCCCTCAGGAAGCGCATGGCCTCCACGCCGTCACGGGCGACATGCAGTCGGTTGGGCACGCGGGCGTCCTCGAAGGCTTCGAGGGTCAGCAGGACGTCCGGCTCGTTGTCCTCGACCAGCAGAATTTCAATGGGTTCAGGGATGGAAGTTGGGGTCATTGTGGGGTGGGTGCCACGGGCAGCGTCAGGTGGAAGGTGCTGCCCTGGGCCGGGGCAGAGTCAAGCCAGATGCGACCGCCGTGGAACTCAACGATTTTACGGCAGATGGCGAGGCCCATACCGTTACCGGCGTACTGTTCGCGCCGGTGCAGCCGCTGGAAGATGTCGAACACCCGCGCGTGGTACTCGGGCGCGATGCCGATCCCGTTGTCCTGCACGCTGACCTGAACGAACGCGCCCACGCGGCGCGAGGTGACACGCACCCGCGCGTCCCGGCCCGGCGCGCGGAACTTCAGGCCGTTGCTGATCAGGTTGGTGAGCAGCTGGATCAGCAGGGACGGCTGGCCCAGCACGTGGTCCGGGGTGTGCCATTCCAGGGTGCCGTGATCCTGGTCCAGCGTGCCGCGCACGTTCTGCTCGGCGGCGCGCAGCAGGTCGTCCAGCGGGACGCTTTCCAGCGGCGTGTCCTGCCGGCCCACCCGCGCGAAGCCCAGCAGGTCCTGGATCAGGCTGCGCATGCGCAGCACGGCGTCTTGCATGTAGTGCAGGTACTGGTCGGCGCGCGGGTCAAGCTGCCCCTGGTAACGGCGGGTGAGCAGTTCGGTGTAACTGCCGATGGTCCGCAGGGGTTCTTGCAGGTCGTGGCTGGCGACGTACGCGAACTGCTCGAGGTCCTGGTTGCTGCGTTCGAGGTTCTCGATCAGTTCCCGCAGCCGCGCCTGGGCCCGCTCGCGTTCCGTGATGTCCTGCACCATGACGACCGCGCCGCTCACCTGTCCGGCCTCGTCGTGGGTGGGCGTGACCACGTACGCGACCGGCACGGCGTGCCCCTGGGCGTGCCACATGACGTCCTGCTCCACGCGGCGGGTCTGGCCGTCCCGGATGGTCTGGTGGATGGGGCAATCGCGCAGCGCGTACTCGCGGCCGTCGGCGTGGTGGTGGTGCACCAGCTCGTGCTGGCTGTGCCCGATCATGCGTTCCACGCTGTAGCCCAGCAGGCGCGCCGCGGCCGGATTGGCGAAGGTGGTCACGCCGCGCAGGTCCAGCCCGAAGATGCCTTCCCCGGCGGCGGTCAGCAGCAGGGTGCTGAAGCGCGTCAGGTCCGCCAGGGCCAGGGTGCGTTCCTGCACGCGCCGCTCGAGGTCGGCGTTCAGGTCGATCAGCGCCTGCTGCGCCTCACGCACGGCGCTCATGTCGGTGTGCGTGCCGACCCACTCGCGGATCTGGCCGTCCCCGTCGCGGACCGGCACGGCGCGGGCCTGCATGGGCACGTACTGGCCGTCGGCGCGGCGCAGGCGGTGCTCGCTCAGGTACGGTTGCGCGGTCTGCACGGCCTGTCGCCAGTCGTTCACGGTGCCGGCCCGGTCCTCCGGGTGAATGGCCGCGAACCAGCCGTCCCCGCCGTACTCCGGGGGTGCCTGCCCCGTGAAGGCCTCCCAGCCGGGCTGCGGGGGCAAGAAGTTACCGTCGGGCCGGGCGTCCCAGACGATCTGCGAGGTCGCCTCGACCAGCGAGCGGAAACGCTGCTCGCTTCGCTGCATCTCGCGCTGCAACGTGTGGCGCTCCGTGACGTCCGCGAACACGGTCGTGACCTGTTTGGGTTCGTCCGTGCCGGCCACCAGCCGCGGGATGGCCGTCACCTGAAGCCACCGCCACGTCTCGCTGGGCGGGTGGAAGATGCCCATCGGGACGTCCCGGACGACCTTCCCGGTCTGCAGGGCCACGCGCGAGGGGTGGGTGTCGCCCGGAAAGGGACGGCCGTCCGGGTGAATGGCCTGCCAGCGCGGGTCGAGCGAGTCCCGCCCGGTCAGCTGCTCGGCACTCAGGCCGAGGATGTCCGGGGCGGCGCTGTTGACCAGCAGGATGCGGCTGTCCGGGGCCTGCACGGTCAGGCCCAGGTGCAGCCCGTCCATGAGTTCCAGCGCGACCTCCAGCGGATCGCGGGCGACGTGCAGGTGCAGCAGCACCCCGCCGCCCGACGGGGCGACCGTCACCAGGCCCGGCGCCGCGGTGTCCACGACCTTCACCGTGACCCGCGTGGTCTGTCCCGCGCGGGCGACGGCGACCGCCTCCCGCAGTTGCAGGGCGCTCTCCTCGCTGAACAGCGCGCTCCAGTCACGTCCGGCGTTCAGGTTGGCCAGGCGGGCCGCAGCGGCGGCGTTCAGTATCCACTGCCCGGCCGGGTCCAGCCACGCGACCGGGTCGGGCAGTGCCGCCAGCAGCGCACCGGCGTCCTGGCCGGCAGCCGTGGGAAATTCGTTCACGCGGGCGATCAGCCGCGCAGGGCGTACCCGACGCCACGCACGGTGCGCAGCAGGCCGTAGCCGTCCAGGTCCCGCAGCTTGGCACGCAGGTTGGCCATGTGGACGTCCACGACGTTGCTGCCCTCGGGCAGGCGGCCCTGCCAGATGTCCTGGCCGATCTCCTGACGGGAGTACACGCGGCCCGGCTGGCGGATCAGCAGCGCCAGGATGTCGAACTCCTTGGGCGAGAGGCGCAGCTCGTCGCCCTTGTAGGTCACGAGGCGCTTCTGGGGGTCCAGGGTCAGGTCGCCCATGGTCAGGCTCTCGGTGGTGCGCTGCCGGAGCTGCACCTTCACGCGGGCCAGCAGTTCGTCCGGGTGGAAGGGTTTGATCAGGTAGTCGTCGGCGCCCAGGCCCAGCAGGCGGACCTTCTCCTCGACGGTGTCGCGGGCGGTCAGCACGATGATCGGCACGGCGCTGTTCTTGCGCAGGCGCTGCACGACGTCGCCGCCGTCGAAGTCCGGCAGGCCCAGGTCGAGCAGGATCAGGGTGGGTTGCTCCTCACGCGCCTTGATCAGGCCGTTCATGGCCGAATCGGCGTGTTCCACTTCAAAGCCGGCGTCCGTCAGGTCCATGCGCAGGACGTTGGCGATATCCAGGTCGTCCTCGATGACAAGAATGCGTTGAGAGCTCACGCACAGGATGATACCCCTTCATGAAGACCGGCCGTCCTGAGCCTCCCTTCACGCTGCCGCCCCACCCTGGCCCGGCGGGGGCCGCGGAGGCGGTGTGATACGTTGAACCTACCGCGCTCTGCCCCTGCCCCGCTGAGGGACCGAGCGACACAACCGCATGACCCGCACTCAGGCCGCATTCCAGGCCCCGCCGTCTCACACAACCCGCCCGCGCCACCGCGACAGGCACCCGGAGTTCCCATGACACAACCCAGCAAAGCCGCCCCGAACGAAACGGGCGCCCCCCACCTCGAAGTCATTCCGCTCGGCGGGATGGGCGAGATCGGCAAGAACATCACCGCGTACCGGTACGGCGACGAGATCATGGTCGTGGACGCCGGCCTGGCCTTCCCGGAAAGCCACCAGATGGGCATTGACCTGATCATCCCGCGCATCGACTACCTGCAGCAGAACGCCGGACTGATCAAGGGCTGGATTCTCACGCACGGGCACGAGGACCACATCGGCGGCCTGCCGTACATCCTCCCGCGCCTGCCGCGCGTGCCGGTCTACGGCGCGGGCCTGACGCTGGGCCTGGTGCGCGAGAAACTCAGCGAGTTCGGCATCAAGGACGGCGAGGTGGACCTGCGCGAGGTGCAGCTGACCGACCGGGTCCGCATCGGCACGCACTTCCAGGTGGAGTTCATCCGCATGACCCACTCGATTCCCGACAACGCCGGGTACATCCTGACCACGCCGGCCGGGGTGGTGCTGCACACCGGGGACTTCAAACTCGACGAGGAACCCAGCGACGGCAACCTCTCGGACCTGGCCCGCATCGAGCAGGCCGGGAAGGACGGCGTGCTGCTGCTGCTCAGCGACTCCACCAACGCCGAGCGTCCGGGCCGCACCGTCAGTGAGGCGGAGGTCGCCCGCAACCTCGAGGACCTGATCGCCGGGATCAAGGGCCGCGTGTTCATGACGACCTTCGCGTCGAACGTGCACCGCATCCAGAACGTCATCAACATCGCGCACCGCCAGAGCCGCCGGGTGGTCATGGAAGGCCGCTCCATGCTCAAGTACGCGCAGGTCGCCCAGACCCTCGGGCACATGCAGCTGCCCGAGCCGTTCCTGACGAACGACGAGGTCGGCGGCCTGCAGGACCAGCAGGTGCTGTACGTCTGCACCGGCAGCCAGGGTCAGCCCATGAGCGTCCTGTCGCGCCTGGCGTTCGGGAACCACGCCAAGATCGCACTCAGGCGCGGCGACAGCGTGATCCTGAGCAGCAACCCCATCCCCGGCAACGAGGAGGCCGTGAACCTCGTCATCAACCGCCTGTACGAGATCGGCGTGGACGTGTACTACCCCCCCACCTACCGGGTGCACGCCTCCGGGCACGGCAGCCAGGAGGAACTCGCCACGGTCCTGAACCTCGCGCGGCCCAAGTACTTCCTGCCGTGGCACGGTGAGCCCCGCCACCAGATCAACCACGCCCGCCTCGCCCAGACCCTCCCCCGCCCGCCCAAGCGCACCCTGATCGCCAAGAACGGCGACGTGATCCGCCTCAGCCAGGACGAGTTCAAGGTCACGGGCACCGTGCCGGCCGGAGCCGTGTACGTGGACGGCCTGGGTGTCGGGGACATCGGGGACGACGTGCTGCTCGACCGCGTGAACATGAGCCAGGAAGGCATCCTGATCATGACGGCCGTGCTGCACCCCACCCCGCACGTGGAGGTCGTGTCGCGCGGCTTCGTGCGCGCCAACCGCGAACTCGACGGGCAGATCCGCAAGGTCGCGCTGGAGGCCGTCGAACAGGGCCTGCGCGAGAAGAAACGCCTCGAAGACGTGCGCGACGACATGTACGGCGCGGTGCGGCGCTTCGTGCGCAAGGTCACGGGCCGCAACCCCGTCCTGATCCCCCTGCTCGTGGACTGAACGCCCACCTTCTCCGGCGGCCCCTGTCAGTCGGCGGGGGCCACGTCGTTTGCCCCGAGCCGCTGACGCCTGATACGGACTCCGATTGAATGGGCTGCAAAAACCATTCAATCCGAGCGGATGCGACTCGCAGAGCTGCCCCGCAGAGTGGGAGCTGGGCGCCCCTCCGGACGTGGAGTTGGCAACCCGGTGCTGTTCCGGGTTGTGAACGGAACAGACGGAATCCGTATGGTACGGACTCCGTCTGTTTCGCCCCTCACCCGCCCACGCACCGGGTTGAGGCCCCGCGGGACTGCAGGTCAATCCGGTGGTCCCGGCCGGGCTGACCTGCAGCGCCGTCCCAGCCAGCCTGGCTGGTGAGACGGCTCGCCCGCGCCGCCCTGCGGACGGGGGCATCTTCCGCGTGAAGTCAGGTTTGGCCTACGTTCGCATTCCTGCGCCGTGCGATAATCGCGTTCATGAGCGTGATTCCCTACGTGATCGAGCAGACCGGGCGGGGCGAGCGGATGTACGACATCTACTCGCGCCTCCTGAAGGACCGGATTATCTTCGTGGGCACGCCCATCGAGTCGCAGATGGCGAATACCATCGTGGCGCAGCTGCTGCTGCTGGACAGCCAGAACCCGGAGCAGGAGATCCAGATGTACATCAACTGCCCCGGCGGCGAGGTGTACGCGGGCCTGGCCATCTACGACACGATGCGCTACATCAAGGCGCCGGTCAGCACGATCTGCGTGGGAATCGCCATGAGCATGGGCAGCGTGCTGCTGATGGCCGGCGACAAGGGCAAACGCATGGCGCTGCCGAACAGCCGGATCATGATTCACCAGGGGTCGGCGGGCTTCCGCGGGAACACGCCGGACCTGGAGGTGCAGGCCAAGGAGGTGCTGCACCTGCGTGACAAGCTGGTGGGGATCTACCATGAGCACACCAGCATTCCGCACGAGAAGCTGATGCGGGACATGGAGCGTGACTACTTCATGTCGCCGCAGGAGGCGATGGGCTACGGGTTGATCGACAGTGTGGTGGACCGCGTCCGGTCCGGGGAGGCTGAGGCACAGTGACGAAGAATGGTGGGGACCGCTGCTCGTTCTGCGGGCGGCAACACCCTCAGATCGCGCAGCTGATCGAGGCTCCGGGCCGCGCGGCGTTCATCTGCAACGAGTGCACCGAGCGGGCGCACGAGCTGGTCAAGCAGAACAGGAAGGCGGGCGCGGAGTTCAGCCTGGAGGAACTGCCGACCCCCCGCGAGATCAAGGCGTACCTCGACGAGTTCGTGATCGGGCAGGACGAGGCGAAGAAGGCGCTGGCCGTGGCGGTCGTCAGCCACTACCAGCGGCTGGCGCACCCGGACGTGAACCTGCAGAAGAGCAACATCCTGCTGATCGGGCCGACCGGGACCGGCAAGACCCTGCTGGCCGCCAGTCTCGCCGAGATGCTGGAGGTGCCGTTCGCGATTGCCGACGCCACCACCCTGACCGAGGCCGGGTACGTGGGTGACGACGTGGAGAACGTGATCGTGCGCCTGCTGCAGGCCGCCGAGTACGACGTGGCGGCCGCCGAGCGCGGGATCATCTACATCGACGAGATCGACAAGATCGCCCGCAAGTCCGAGGGCACCAGCATCACCCGTGACGTGTCCGGTGAGGGCGTGCAGCAGGCGCTGCTGAAGATCATCGAGGGCACGGTCGCGCAGGTGCCGCCGCAGGGTGGCCGCAAGCACCCGCAGCAGGAGCTCGTGCAGGTGAACACGAAGAACATCCTGTTCATCGTGGGCGGCGCGTTCGACGGGATCGCGGACATCGGCCGCAGCCGCACGAACGTGCGCGCGGTGGGGTTCGGGGCCGAGCACAAGGGTGACGAGAAGGAGGAGCTGCGTTTCCTGCCGGAGGACCTCGTGAAGTTCGGTCTGATCCCGGAGTTCGTGGGTCGCCTGCCGCTGGTGGTGCAGCTTCAGGATCTGGACGAGGAGGCGCTGGTGCGGATCCTGACCGAGCCGCAGGGCGCGATCGTGTCGCAGTACCAGGCGCTGTTCGGGTTCCAGGACGTGGACCTGTCGTTCACGGAGGAGGCGCTGCGTGAGGTGGCCCGCCGCGCCCGTGAGCGCAAGACCGGGGCGCGTGGGCTGCGGGCGGTGCTGGAGAAGGCCATGACGGACCTGCTGTTCGAGTTGCCGGTGGAGGGCCTGAAGGAGCTGCGCTTCGACGCGGAACACATCGACGCCCCGATGGGCCTGCTTGAGTCTAAGGGACTCAAGAAGTCTGCCTAAACGCAACAGACATTACAGCGAGCCCCTGCCCGGGTCCCTACACTTCTGGGACACCGTGCGGGGGTGTCCGCTTTCACGACCCCCGCGTTACACTCAAGTATTCCCGCGCCCACCCCGGCGCGGCCGCAAGGAGCAAGCATGATCTGGGAACTGCCCGTAGTCGCCTTAAGAAACATCGTGATCCTGCCTGGCGTCACCATGAACGTCGACGTGGGCCGCCCCAAGAGCAAACGCGCCGTCGACGAGGCCCAGGCCAGCGACCGCCGCGTGCTGCTGCTCACCCAGCGCGACGCCCGCACCGACGACCCCACCCGCGCCGAACTGCACGACATGGGCGTCCTGGCGGTCATCAAGCAGGTCGTGCGCATGCCCGACAACACCTACCAGGTGCTGGTGGAAGCCCAGGAACGCGCCGCCGTGCAGGACGAGGTGCCCTCGGCGTACATGCGCGTGCGCGCCGAGACGCAACCCACCCCCGCCGACGACAGCCGCGAGGTCGTCGTGCTGGCCCAGGAGGTCAAGAGCGCCTTCGAGGAGTACCAGCGCCAGAACAAGAACCTGCGCCTGGACAACTACCAGCTCGAGGGCCTCAAGGCCCTGACGGACGCCGGGGCGCTGGCCGACCAGGTCACGCACCACGCCACCTGGACGCCCGAGGAGAAGCAGGAGATCCTGCAGGCCGTCGCGCTGCGCGCCCGACTGGAAGGCGTGCTGAAGTTCCTGGGCCGCGACACCGAACGCTTCAACATGGACAAGAAGATCGCGGGGCGCGTCAAGGAACAGATGGACGCCAACCAGCGCGAGTACTACCTGCGCGAGCAGATGAAGGCCATCGGCAAGGAACTCGGCGGCGGCGAGGACAGCCCCGCCGAGATCGAGGCGCTGCGCGAGAAGATCGAGGCGGCCGGTATGCCCGACAGCGTGAAGGAGAAGGCGCTGAAGGAACTCCAGCGCCTGGAGCGCACGCCCGGCGGCAGCCCCGAGAGCACCGTCGTCCGCAACTACATCGACTGGCTGGTCGACGTGCCCTGGAGCAAACGTGACGAGGAGATCCTCGACATCCAGCGGACCCGCGAGATCCTGGACGCCGACCACTACGCGCTGGGCGACGTGAAGGACCGCATCCTGGAATTCCTGGCGGTGCGGCAGCTGACCCACAAAGCCGGCGAGAGCGAGGCGGCCCGCAAGGAACGCAGCGCCGAGGAACGCACGGACGACGCCGAACTGCGCGCCCCGATCCTGGTCCTGGCCGGCCCTCCCGGCGTCGGCAAGACCAGCCTGGGCAAGAGCATCGCCCGCAGCCTCAACCGCAAGTTCGTGCGCATGGCGCTGGGCGGCGTGCGTGACGAGGCCGAGATCCGCGGTCACCGCCGCACGTACATCGGCTCGATGCCGGGCCGGATCATCCAGGCCATGAAGAACGCGGGCGTCACGAACCCCGTGATCCTGCTCGACGAGATCGACAAGATGAGCAGCGACTGGCGCGGCGACCCCAGCAGCGCCATGCTGGAAGTGCTCGACCCCGAACAGAACCACACCTTCCAGGACCACTACCTGGAAGTCCCGTACGACCTGTCGCAGGTGATGTTCATCACGACCGCCAACAGCCTGCAGACCATCCCGCGCCCGCTACTGGACCGCATGGAGATCATCAACATTCCCGGCTACACCCAGCCGGAGAAGGTCGAGATCGCCCGGCGTTACCGCGTGCCCCGCCAGATCAAGAGCCACGGCCTGACCGGCAGGCTGGAGATCACGGACGCCGCCCTCAACCGCATCGTCGAGGAGTACACCGCCGAGAGCGGCGTGCGCAACCTCGACCGGCAGATCAGCAAACTGGCCCGCAAGGCCGCCCGTGAACTGCTCGAGAGCGACTGGGACGGCGTGAAGGTCATCGACGCGGCGCAGGTGCCGGACTACCTGGGCGTACCCGTGCACCGCCCGGAAAAGATGGAGAAGGAACCGCAGGTCGGCGTGGCCCAGGGCCTCGCGTGGACCAGCGTGGGCGGCACCATGCTGCTCGTGGAGGCGCTCGCCACGCCCGGCACCGGCAAGATCGTCATGACCGGCTCGCTGGGCGACGTGATGAAGGAGAGCGTCTCGGCCGCCATCGCCTACCTGCGCGCCAACGCCGCCCGCTACGGCGCCGACCCGGACTTCCACAAGACCATGGACCTGCACGTGCACTTCCCGGACGGCGCCACGCCCAAGGACGGCCCCAGCGCCGGCATCACGATCGCCACGGCCGTGATCAGCGCCGTGACCGGCCGCCCCGTGCGGATGGACGTCGCCATGACCGGCGAGATCAGTCTGCGCGGCCGGGTGCTGCCCATCGGCGGCGTCAAGGAGAAGCTGCTGGCCGCGCACCAGGGCGGAATCCGCGAGGTCATCATTCCCAAGGACAACGAACCGCACCTGCAGGAGGTGCCGGACAGCATCCGCGGTGACCTGCGCGTGCACGCCGCCGAGCGGGTCGGCGAGGTCCTGGACCTGCTGCTGCTGCCCAAGCCCGAGGCGGAAGGAACCATTCCCGTCCCGCTGGGCAAAGCCGCCACGCAACCCGGCGCGTAACCCGTCCCGGCAAGGAGCGTTCCCGCAGTCACGGCTGCGGGAACGCTCCTTGCCGGTTGACGGACTGGCGGCGGGTTGTCATACGGACTCCGATTGAATGGGCTGCAAAGACCATTCAACCGGAGTCCGTATCAGGGGCGGCGCAGGTACGCGAGCATCAGGTCGCCCGTGGCGCGCAGCGCGTCGGTGTGGGTGCGTTCGTAGGCGTGACTGGCGTCCACGCCCGGTCCGATCAGCGCGACCGGGTAGTCCCCGCCGGCCCGCCACGCCGCGGTGCCGTCCGAGGCGTAGAACGGGTAGATGTCCACCCGCAGGTCCACGCCGGCCTCCAGCGCCGCCGCGCGCAGGCGGTTGCCGAGCGCATGATCGTACGGCCCGCCGCCGTCCGCGACGCACAGCGTCACGTGATGCTCGCTGCTCGTCTGGCCCTCGCCCACCGCCGCCATGTCCACCGCGATCAGCTCGTCGGTGTGCGCGGGAATGCCGGTGGCCGCGCCGTGCCCGACCTCCTCGTAGGTCGTGATGTGAAAGGCGGCCGTGACGCCCGCCGGGCGGGCCAGCAGGTCGCGCGTGACCGCCAGGAACACCGCGACCGCCGCCTTGTTGTCCAGGTGGCGGGCCTTCACGTAGCCGCTGCCGGTCACGCGGGGCCGCGCGTCGAAACTCACGAAGTCCCCCACGCCCACGCCCAGCGCCTGCACGTCCCGCGCGCCGGACACCGGTTCGTCCAGCCGGACCTCCATGACGGCCGCCTCGCGTTTCAGGTCCCGCAGCGCCGCGCCGTGCACGTGCGTGCTCTGGCGGACGTTCACGACCGTACCTGTCAGTTCCCGCCCGGCCTGGGTGTGCACGCGCACGTCCTCGCCCTCCACGGTCGCCCAGTCGTACCCGCCCAGCCCCCACAGCCGCAACCGGCCGCTGTCCTTGACGCCCTTGACCATCGCGCCCAGCGTGTCCACGTGCCCGCTGAACGTCACGTGCCCCGCGCCGGTGCCCGGCACCTCCCAGGTCAGCGCGCCCTTGCGGGTCCGCCTGCCCGGCACGCCCAGCGCCCGCAGTTCCGACTCGATCAGGGTCACGGCGCGGTCCGTGAAGCCCGTGGGGCTGGGCGTGTCCAGCAGGCGCACCAGCACGTCCAGGGTGTACTCGAGGTTCAGGCCGCTCACGCCGGCACCTCCAGTTCCGCCACCCGGAATCCCTCGGTGTGCGCGGAGGCCAGGGTCGCCGTGAGTTCCGGCGTGCCCGGCAGCGCCAGCAGGTGCAGGGTCTGCACGGCCCGCCCGTGCAGCTGGGCAGCCAGTTCCGAGCCCTCGAAGGCGTCCGGGCGGGCGGCGCGGACCAGCACGTCGCCCTGCTCGGCCCGGAAGTCCGGGTGCAGCGTCCAGGCCTTGGAGAAGGTCTGCCAGTCCGCGCCGCGCGGCGCGTCCCACTGCACGAACGCCACCAGCCACCCGGCCGCGCGGGCCTCGTCCACGTGGTGCGCCCAGTCGCGTGCCAGCGCCCGCTCGTCGCGGCGGTCCTCCAGGTCGTGACGCTGCGCGTTCAGCAGCAGCAGGGCGTTCGGGGTGAGGATCATGCCGCCCAGAATAAGGCAGCGGTCCCGCCCCACGCCGCAATCCTCAGGACCGCTCAAGCCTGCTGCGGCCGATGACCGGGGGTGCGGGCCTTCAGGGGCGCAGGACGAGCTTGCCGACCGTGCGGCCGGTCTGCTGGGCGCGGTGAGCGTCGGCCACCTGTGCCAGCGGGAACACCCGGCTGACGTGCGAGCGCAGTTGCCCGGCCGCGACCAGCCGCACCAGTTCGTTCAGGTGCGCGCGCGACGGGTACACCAGAATCCGGGTGGCGTGCACGCCCCGCTCCTGCGCCAGTGCCTCGGACGGCGCGGCCGTGATGGACACCAGCCAGCCGCCGGGACGGATCACGGCAAACGAGCGGTCCGTGGTGTCGCCGCCCACCGTGTCGAACACGGCGTCCACGTCCTGCACCTGCTCCTCGAAGGGCCGCGCGTGGTAATCCACGACCTCGTCGGCCCCCAGGCCGCGCACGAAGTCCACGTTCCCGGCCGAGGCGGTGGCGATCACGTGTGCGCCGCGCGCACGGGCCAGCTGCACCGCGTAGTGCCCGACACCCCCGGCCCCGGCGTGGATCAGGACGCGCTGACCGGCGCGCAGGTCCATCTTCTCCAGCGCCTGATGCGCGGTCAGGGCTGCCAGGGTCATGGCGGCGGCGTCCTCGTGACTCAGCGCGGCGGGTTTCAGGGTGATGTCGGCCGTGCGGGCCAGGACGTACCCGGCGTAGGCGCCGGGCAGCTGCGGGAAGGCCAGCATGCCGAACACCTCGTCACCCGCCGCGAATTCCATCACGTACGGCCCGACTGCCTCGATCACGCCGGACACGTCCCAGCCCAGCACGACCGGGAATTCCCTGAGGGGTCCCCCGGCGCGCCACTTGGTGTCCACGGGGTTGATGCTGATCGCCTGCACGCGCACGAGCACCTCACCCAGGCCGGGCGTGGGAACGGGGCGGGTGGCGGGTTGAAGGACTTCGGGGCCGCCGGGCTGCTGGATTTCCATGACGGTCATGGTCTCGGGAATGGGCATGGGGACTCCTGCGGCGGGTCCGCCCGGAGGCGCCCGCCGTTCTGAACGGGAAAGAGGGGAGGCAGGCGGGCGGTTTCCCCCTGCGGCGCCCTCAGTCTGCCAGGGTACCCACGTCTTGCCAAGTACGTACACTTCCGGTAGGTACGCACATTCTGGGAACCGTGAACTGGTACCGTGCGGGCATGACCGCGCCCGCCGGACCGCCCGCATCTGCCACCCCCCTGCCCTGTCCCGTCACGACCACCGTGGCCGTCATCGGCGGGAAGTGGAAGGCCGTGGCGATCTACCACCTGCTGGGCGGGCCGCGCCGCTTCTCGGAGTTGCAGCGGCGCATGCCGGGCGTCACGCAGCGCATGCTGACCCTGCAACTGCGGGAACTGGAAGCCGACGGACTGGTCCACCGCGAGGTCTACCCGCAGGTGCCGCCGAAAGTCGAGTACTCGCTGACCCCGCTGGGCCTGACGCTGGAACCCATCGTGCGCGCCATGCTGGCCTGGGGAGCCGCGTACCGCGAACGCGCCAGCCCGTCCGATCCGACCCTGCCCACCCCGGACGCCTGAATGGCACGGCAGGCCCGTCTGGCCCGCCGCGCCCCGTATACCTCCGTCCTCAGCTGTCGGCCTTCATGGCCATGATGCTGGAGCCCGCGTCCACGTACACGGTCTGCCCGGTCATGCCGCTGCCCAGGTCGGAAAGCAGGAAGAGCGCGAGCTTGCCGACCTCGTCGGGCGTGGCGTTGCGGCCCAGCGGGGCGGCCTCGGCGGCCTTCTCGTACATGGTCCCGAAGCCGGGGATGGAGCGGGCCGCGATGGTCCGCATGGGGCCGGCGCTGATGGTGTTCACGCGCACGCCCGCCGCGCCCATCTCGCTGGCCAGGTAGCGGGTGGTGGCTTCCAGCGCGGCCTTGGCGACGCCCATCACGTTGTACTTGGGCACGACCTTCTGCGAGGCGTGGTAGGTGAGGCTGATCACGCTGCCGCCGGGTCGCAGCAGGCTCTCGGCGTGCCGGCAGGTGGAGACCAGCGTGTACGCACTGACGTTCAGGGCGGTGTTCCAGTCGGCCTCGGTGGTGTCCAGGAAGCGGCCGTCCATGGCGGCGCGCGGCGCGAACGCGATGGAATGCACGAGGTAGTCCAGCCCGCCGAACTCGTCCTTCACGCGGCCGAACAGGGCGCCCAGGTCGTCCTCGCTGGTCGCGTCGGCCTGCTGGGTCCAGACGTTCTCGCGTCCGGCGAGCAGTTTGTCCAGTTCGCCCTTCAGGCGCTCACCCTGGTACGAGAAGCCCACGCGGCACCCGGCCGCCAGAAGCTGCTCCGCGATGGCCCAGCCGAGGCTGCGTGCGTTCGCCACGCCCATCACCAGGGCCGTCTTGCCGCTCAAGTCAATGCTGACACTCATGGGGGGGACTCTAGCAACCCGCGCGGGCGCCTGCTGAAGCGGGTGCAAAACGCGGTCCGCTCCCGGCCGGCTGGCGGCGGGGGGGAACGGCCCACACCGCTGCATGAAGGCGGCATCCCCCGGTGTGGGCCTTGACGCGTCAGAATCCGGTGAGAGATGACCCTGCATACTGAACGCCTGATGCTGATCCGCGCGCCGCACCTCACTGCGCCGCACGCCTTCACGACGCGTGCCGGTGGCGTGTCCACCGGTCCCTACGGTGGGCTGAACCTCGACGACCGTGAAGACGACCCCGCGCACGTGCAGGAAAACCGCCAGAGGCTGTGCGCGGCGCTGGGCTTCACGCCCGCGCAGGTGGCCCGCCTGACCCAGGTGCACGGCACGGACGTGGTGCACGCCCGCGCGGGCGGCCACTGGACCGGGGACGCCCTCGTCACCGCCGACGCCGGGGTGCTGCTCGCCATCGGCACGGCCGACTGCTACCCGCTGCTGCTGCAGGACCCGCAGGCCGGCGTGATCGGCGCCGCGCACGCCGGCTGGAAGGGCACGCTGGGCCGCGTGGCCGCCCGCACCGTGCAGGCCATGACCGAACTGGGCGCCGACCCGGCGCGGATCCGGGCCGCCGTCGGCCCCGGCATCCGCGCCGCCGCGTACCCGGTCGGCGAGGAGGTCGCGCTGGCCTTCGCGCAGGCGGGCCTGGGAGCGCACGTGGGTGCCGACGAGGACGAACTGCGCGGCGATCCCACCTGGCACCTGGATCTCGCCGGCGCCAACCGCGCGGTGCTGCGGGAAGCGGGCGTGCCGGACGCGCAGGTGTGGGTGAGTGGCCGCTGCTCGACGGAAGCGGACTTCTACTCGTACCGCCGCGACGCGGGCCGCACCGGGCGCATGTGGGCCGTGATCGGTCAGCAGGCCCTGGGCGACACGCCGGTGCGGGGTCAGGCGTGAGCCTGCTGCGCCCCCGTGACGTGATCGATCACGTCACGCACCTCACGCCGGAATTCCTGGCGGACCGGGGCCTGCACGGCCTGCTGCTGGACCTCGACAACACCCTCGTCCCGTACGGCAGTTACGACGCGCGGGGCGTGGCCAGCACCCTGGCCTGGGTGCGCGACCTGAAACTGGCGGGGGTGGGCCTGTACCTGCTGAGCAACGCCACCGGGCGGCGCGCGGCGTTCTGGCTTGAGAAACTGGAATTCCAGGGCGTCGGACTGGCCGGCAAACCCAACCCCCGCGCCTTCCGCCGCGCCCTGAGTGAACTGGGCCTCCCGCCGCACCAGGTGGGCATGGTCGGGGATCAGCTGTTCACGGACGTGCTGGGCGGCAACCTGAGCGGCATGTACACCGTCCTGGTGCGCCCGCTGGCCACCAACGCCCTGCCGCACACCCGCGTGGCCCGCCGGCTGGAACGCGCGGTCCTGAAACGCTACGGGCATGACTGGAACCACTGACATGACGGTACCCACGGACCCGCCCCGCCGACACGCGGCCCCCGCTTTTCCTCACCTTCCCTCACGCCGCGCGGCCCGACCGGGCCTGAACAAGGAGACACAACATGGCACTCTCAATCGGTGACCGGCGCCTGGGCGCCATCCTGCTCGAACAGGGGTACGTGAACGACACGGACCTGCAAAAAGCCCTGGTCCGCCACGCCGAGGTCGGCGGGCGCCTCGCGGAGATCCTGATCGACTCCGGACTGGTCGGCGAGAAACGCATCGCGCGGGCCATCGAGGAGGCGCTCGGCATTCCGCTCGTGAACCTGCTGGTCGTCACGCCCGAACCGCAGGCGCTGGCGGCCGTGCGTCCCCAGACCGCGCTGAGCGTGCAGGCCTTCCCTTTCGCGGTGGACGGCAACACGCTGCGCGTGGCCATCGTGGATCCGCTGTCCAGCATGAGCATCGAGGCGCTCGAGGACGACAGCGGCCTGAACATCGAACCGTACCAGGCGCTGCGCGACCAGATCATGTGGGCGATCGCCACGAACTACCCGGACCTGAACCTGCAGGCCGAACTGCCCGCCGACGCCGAGGGCAACAGCGGCGGCGGCATGATGGGCCAGCGCCTGATCTCGCGCGGCCTGATCACCGACGCGCAGCTGCAGGTGGCGCTGGATTCGCAGCAGCAGACCGGTGAGCCGCTGGGCGCCACCCTGATCGCGCAGAAGGCGATCACCGAAGACCAGCTGTACGAGGTGCTGGCCGAGCAGGTGGGCGCGGTGTTCCTGCGCAACCCGCGCGACTTCCAGCCCAGCGAGGACGTGCTGGGCAGCATGCTGCGCGCCGACGCGCTGCGCCTGAACGCCGTGCCGGTCGACGAGACCGACAGCGGCGTGACCGTGGTCGCCAGCGACCCCCGCAAACGCGAGGACATCGAGGCGCTCGTGGGCCGCTCGGTGCAGCTGATCCTCGCCAAGCCCCGCGACGTGGAACTGCTGATCGAGCGGTTCTACCCGCAGCGCGGGCGTCTGGGCGAGCAGATGGTGCAGCAGGGCACCCTGTCGCGCGCGCAGCTGCGCGAGGCGCTGCAGGTGCAGGCCCGCGAGGGCCGCGTCAAGCCGCTGGGTGAGGTGATCGTGGAACTCGGCTTCGCCGGGGCCGAGGAGATCGACAACGCCCTGCAGAAACAAAATTCCGGCGGTGGTCGCCTGGAAGACACGCTGGTGCAGTCCGGGAAGCTCAGTCCGGAGATGCTGGCGCGCTCGCTGGCCGCGCAGCTCGGCTACGAGTTCCTGGATCCGGTCCAGAACCCGCCGGACAGCAAGGTGGCGCTGCTGATCCCGGAAAGCACCGCCCGCCGCTACGGGGTGGTCCCGGTGAGGTTGCAGGGCGAGGCGCTGGTCATCGCCATGAAGGACCCGCGCAACGTGTTCGCCCTCGACGACCTGAAGCTGATCACGGGCCGCGAGGTCATTCCGGCCGTCATGGCGGAAAAGGACATCGTCCGCCTGATCGAACGGTACTTCGGCAGCAAGGACATGGCGGACCTGAACCAGCGGCTGGTGCAGGAGAGCAAGCAGCGTGACAAGGACACCAAACGCCAGGAAGACACCGACGTCAGCGCCGGCCTGGACGACAACGCCGTGGTGCGCGTCGTGGACAACATCATCCGCGAGGCGGCGCTGCAGGAAGCCAGCGATATCCACATCGAGCCGACCGAGACGGCCCTGAAGGTCCGCTACCGCGTGGACGGCATCCTGCGCGAGCAGAACGAGCTGCCCAAGGGCAGTTCGCAGAGCATCCTGGCGCGCATCAAGATCATGGGCCACCTCGACATCAGCGAGCGCCGCGTCCCGCAGGACGGCCGCATCCGCTTCAAGAAGGGCAGCATCGACCTCGACCTGCGACTGTCCACGTTGCCCACCGTGTACGGCGAGAAGGCCGTCATGCGTCTGCTGCAGAAGGCCAGCAACATCCCGGAAGTCGAGCAGCTGGGCTTCAGTGAACACAACTACCAGCGTTACCTGGACACCATCCACAAGCCCAACGGCATCTTCCTGGTGACCGGCCCGACGGGTTCGGGCAAATCCTTCACGTCCTTTTCCACCCTCAAGCGCATCGCGGTTCCCGAGAAGAACACCACCACCATCGAGGACCCGGTCGAGTACGAGATTCCGGGCATCATCCAGTCGCAGGTGAACAACACGGCGGGCATGACCTTCGCCCGCGCGCTGCGAGCCTTCCTGCGACAGGACCCCGACATCATCTTCGTGGGCGAGATCCGCGACACCGAGACCGCCAAGATCGCCGTGGAAGCCGCCCTGACCGGTCACCTCGTGCTGGCCACGCTGCACACCAACGACGCGCCGGGCGCGATCGTGCGCCTCGAGGAGATGGGCGTCGAGCACTTCAACATCGGCGCGGCCGTGGTGGGCGTGGTCGCCCAGCGCCTCGTGCGCAAGGTCTGCCCGGACTGCAAGGCCCCCACCAACGCCGACCCGGACGTGCTGCGCCGCCTCGGCATCACCGAACGCGACCTGCGCGGCGCGCAGCTGATGCGCGGCGCCGGCTGCAACCGCTGCGGCGGCACCGGCTACAAGGGCCGCATGGGCATCCACGAGTTGATGGTCATCGACGAGCCGCTGCGGGTGGCCATCGGGTCCGGCAAGAACGCCACCGAGATCGCCGAGGTCGCCATGACCCAGAGCGGCATGAAGACGCTCCGCCAGGACGGCATCGAGAAGGCGCTGGCCGGCATCACCACCCTGGAGGAGGTGCTGGCCGTCACCAGCAAGTAAGCCCCGGAAGCCACCCGCCCGCCCCCACGTTCCCCCCCGAGGTACCCCCATGACCCAGCCTGCCGCCGATATCACCGACATCCTGCGTTTCGCCGCCGAGAAGGGCGCGTCCGACGTGATCCTCACCGTGGGGCTCGCCCCGCAGTTCAAGCTGCAGGGCGTGTACGACTCGCAGGGCTTCACGGAACTGGCCGCCACCGAGACCCGCAAACTGATGTACTCCATGATGAACGAAAAGCAGCAGCGGACCTTCGAGGAACGCCGCGAGCTGGACTTCTCGTTCGCGCTGGGCGAGAAGGCCCGCTTCCGCGTGAACGCCTTCATGCAGCGCGGCAACGTGGGCGGCGTGCTGCGACTGATTCCCACCAAGATCAAGAGCGCCCAGGAGATGGGCCTGCCGCAGAACGTCATCGACATCGCCAACGCGCCGCGCGGCCTGGTGCTCGTGACCGGCCCGACCGGCTCCGGGAAATCCACCACGCTGGCGGCCATGATCGACTACATCAACACCACCAAGAAGCTGCACATCATGACCATCGAGGACCCCATCGAGTTCATGCACACGCACAAGCAGTGCATCATCAACCAGCGTGAGGTCGGGGCGGACACCATGAGCTTCAACGACGCCCTGCGCGCCGTGCTGCGTCAGGCACCCGACGTGATCCTGGTCGGCGAAATGCGTGACTATGAGACCATCAAGGCCGCCGTGACCGCCGCCGAGACCGGGCACCTGGTGATGGGCACCCTGCACACCAACAGCGCGCCGGAATCCATCGACCGTATCGTGGACGTGTTCCCGGAAGAGCAGCAGGAGCAGATCCGCGTGCAGCTGGCGAACAACCTCGTGGCGGTCATGACGCAGCAGCTGCTGCCGCGCCTGGACGGGCAGGGCCGCATCCTGGCGTACGAGCTGCTGATCGCCAATCCGGCCGTGCGGGCCCTGATCCGCGAGGGCAAGACCTTCCAGATCACGTCGGTCATGCAGACCGGCGCGCGCGAGGGCATGGTCACCATGGACGCCTTCCTGGCGAACCTGTACCGCCGCCGCATCATCTCCTTCGACGTGGGGGTGGAGCGCGCCGTGGACAGCAAGGAGTTCGCGCGGCTCGCCAACGACCCCACGGTCGGCGCGGCCGGCGGCAGCGCCGCGGCGCCCGCCGGGTACGGCAGCGCGCCGGTGGCGGGCTTCGCGCCGGTGACGACACCGGCGACCGGGGGGTACGGGGGCCGCGCGGATGCAGGCGTGGGCCGCGGCGCGGATGTGGGCCGGGGCTCGGCGTCCACCAGCACGCCCGAGATGGGCGGCGGCAGCGGAGGTTACGGCCGCCGCTGAGGGCAGACGCGGCTCAGGGGCGCGGGTGCCCGTCCCGCGCCAGCAGTTCGGAGAGGGCGTTCGCGTCCAGGCCCCCTTCGGGCAGCACCCGGCCGTTCTCGCGCAGCAGGTAGGCGGTCAGGTCCAGCACCTCCTGCGGGGTCAGGCTGCCCCGCAGTCCGTCCGGCATGGTGTCGCGGATCAGGTCGTGCAGGCCCAGGGGCGGCATGGACGCGAACGCCGCCTCGAAACTCTCGCCGCGCAGGCTGGGGCCGCTCAGGCCCTCGAGGCGGTCGCCGTGGCACATGGCGCAGGCCAGGACGTACAGCGTCTCGCCGCGCACCTGCTGCGCCTGGGCAGGCGTGGGGGGCGTGGCGGGCGCGCCGGTCGTCACGCCGGCCAGGGTCAGCAGGGACAGGGTCAGCAGGGCCAGCGGAAGGCGCGCGGTGGTGGGCAGGAACACGTCCGGCACTGTACCGTGTCGCGGCAGGTGGCCCGCGCTCCGGCGTGCGGACTTGCACCGGGTCAAGACCGCGCGCCGCGGCCGGACGATGTATACAATCCGGCCTTGTCCCTGTAGGCTGGACGTGTGCTCTCCCTTCAGAAAGCGGCCAACATTCTGGGTGCTTTCAGCGCCGAACAGCCCGAATGGGGCGTCCGGGCGCTGGCCTCCCATCTCAGCGTGCCCCGCGCCACCGCGCACGCCTACCTCGCCGGCCTGACCGAGGCCGGTTTCCTGCGCCGCACCCCGGCCGGCAAGTACCGCCTGTCCTGGCACCTCGCCGAGATGGGCGCCCAGCTGACCGCCTCGCTGCCCTGGTTCCCGGAGGCCCGCGCCCTGATCACGCGCCTGGCCCTGGAAGTCCGCGCCGTGGCGTTCCTGTGCATCCTGGAGGGCGAGGAGGTCGTCGCCACCATCCGCGAACGACACCCGGACGCCGACATCGACCTGCCGCTCGACGTGTACCTGCCCGCCACCGCCACCGCCAGCGGCAAGATCCTGTACGCGCACGCCGACATCACGCCGCGCAGCTTCGCCGCCTGCACGCCCAGCTCCATCACCTCCCTGGACGAATGGAAGACCGAAGTGGCGAAGGTCCGCCGCCTGGGCTACGCGTACTCCATCGAGGAATGGATTCCCGGCCAGTGCACGCTGGGCGTGCCGTACCACGCGCTGCACAGCGGCCTGAACGACGGTCACATCGGCGACACGGTGGTCGCCGCCATCGGCGTGCAGATGAGCGCCGAACGCTACCTGCGCGAGGAACGCAGCATCCGCGAACGCGTGCTGCAGATCGTCCGCGAGGCCGAAACGCTGCCCTGACCGCCCCTCACGCTCGGCCCCCCCACCCTCACAGCCGAATGCATACGGACTCGGCTGCAGGGAGGAGCGGGACGGGTTCCGATCTGTCATACGGACTCCGATTGAATGGCTTACAAAGCCGTTCAATCCGAGCGGATGCGAGAAGGAGCAAAACGGGCTCCGGACGTGGAGTTAACAGATCGGTGGTGTTCCGATCTGTTAACGAAACAAACGGAGTCCGTATCAGTCGGCCGCTCCCCCAGCCGGCGGGGACGACGGGGGCGCCGCCAGCGCCTGCACCTCGGTACGGAGCGCCTCCAGTTCCAGTTGCAGGGCCGCCAGTTTCTGCCCGGCGTCGTTCAGCCGCGTCTGCTCCTGCGCCGTGAACTGCGTGAACGGCCGCACCGCGTCCCGCAGCCGGGTATCCGCCCGCTCCTGCTCACGGCCATACTCGCTGCGCACGATCCGCTCCAGGGCCTCGCGCAGCGCCGCGACCTTTTCCCGCAACTGCCGGTGCGCCTGCAGCCGCTTGTTCGGCAGCACGAACAGCCCCAGGCTGCCCAGCGTCAGGCCCGCCAGGATCCCACCCGTAAAATCCAGCGCGGACGCCCCGATCAGGGCCCCCAGCCCCGCCCCGATGCCCAGACCGCCCGCCAGGCCGCCCACGGCGCCCTTCATGGCGTCCTCCGCGTCCCGCGACAGCTGCCGCGCCAGTTCCGTCTGCGTCGTCGCCTCCAGATGCTGCTGCGCGCTGCCCGCAATGCCCTCCAGCAGCGCCGCCCGGTCGTAACTGAAACGCGTCCGGGCCACCGCCGACTCCGGCTGCCGCCGCGCCAGGAACACCTGCACGTCCTCCCAGAAGCCCAGGTTCACCTCCACGAACCGGTCAATCATCGTCCCGAACTGCCGGTCGATCGCGTCGGGCAACTCCGCCACCGCCTCCCGCCGGAACGCCTCCTCCAGCTCCCGGCCGTTCAGCAGACCCCGCAGGTTCCCGAACCGCAACTTCTCGTCGATGAACCGGTCGGCGCGCACCTCGAACTCGCTCAGCAGGCGGTTCACGCGGTTGAGCTGCCCGTCCAGCTCCCCCAGCGTGCTCTCCTGATGCGCCCGCTGCCGCTCCTCCAGTTCGCGCAGCACCCCCAGGTCCTCCGCGAGCGTCTGCCGGGCCGCCGCCCCCCGCGCCTCCTCGCCCGCCAGCAACTCCGCGACCGTTCCCAGCGGACTCAGCAGCTTCAGGCGCGTGCGTTCCACCTCGGACAGCCGCACGCGCAGCACCTCCCGCAGCGCGTGAAAGCCCACGTCCCCGCCCCGCTGCTCGGCCCGCGCGCTGACCAGCAGCACCGGCGGCGTCAGGCCCAGCACGCCCCGCGCGCCCGCCTCCACGAACGCCCGCACCTGCGCCTTCTGCTCCGGCGTCTCCAGCAGGTCCGCCTTGTTCACCACCATGACCACGCTGCGGCCCCAGCGCGCCGCCAGCGACAGGAACTGCCGCTCGGACTCCGTGAACGGCCGGTCCGCCGACGTCAGGAACAACACCAGATCCGCCCGCGGCAGGAACCCCTCGGTCAGCGCCTGATGCTGCCGGATGATCGCGTTCGTGCCCGGCGTGTCCACCAGCGCCACCCCCTCCAGCGACGGCAGCGGGTACGTCAGGCGACTCACGAAGGGATCGCGGGTGGCCTCCATCTGCCCCGCCACCTCCCCGTTCACCAGCACGTAAATCCGGTCCGTGGTGGGCGTCACGCCCTCCGGCAGCACCGACGCGCCCAGCAGCGCATTCACGAACGAACTCTTCCCGGCATTGAACTCCCCGACCACCACCAGCAGGAACGCCTCGTCCAGCGCCCGGCCCGCCACGCGCGCCGCCTCCACCGCCTCCGGCGGCGCCCCCTGCCCCACCAGCAGCCCCAGCACGTCACCCAGCAGCGCCCGCTCACGCCCCAGCAGCTCCTGCACCCGACTCGACACCAACATGCCAGACAGCCTACCCGGCCCCACCTGACCACACCTTCAGCAAACCCCCACCACCCACTGCCCCCGAACAGGGGCAACCCACCCGAACAGGTGCACCACAACGGGCGGAAAACCCCGTCAGTGTGCGAATTTGTGCATCCCCTGTAAGGCTTCAGGTGGCACGCTGAAGGCATGAATGACCACCCGTCACCCGCCACCAGAAGTCTCGACCGGTCCCTCCGGCTGCGGCGCCCGGCCGGCCATGAGAGCGGCATGACCACCATCGTGACCGTCCTGGGCGGCTGCCTGGTGATCGCGGTGGTGCTGTCCATGACGGCGACCGTCACGCTGAACAGTCAGCGCAACACCAACGACAACCGCCTCAGCCTGGAAGCGCAGTACGCGGCCGAATCCGCCCTGGCCCGCGCGCAGGCGCAGGTGGACCTGTACGCCCGCTCGCTGAACAGCATCGTCATTCCGCAGGGCACCCAGCAGAGCAGCATCCTGAACCAGCTGGGCGCGGTGTGCGGCCTGGCCAGCGCCGTCACGCTGCCGCTGAACATTTTCACGCTGCCAGTCGCCGGGCAGAAACTGTGCGACATCCCGCGTCTGAGCGGCAGCGCCCTGGACAACCAGCTGACCTTCTTCCGCAACAACGTCGCCAAGCCGGCCAGCATGAGCGACGACGCCTGGAAAGCCTACTGGCGCAACATGTTCAGCGGCAAGGACGCCGTGCTGCTCAGCAAGACCACCGCCACCCCCAGCACCGCCACCGGCACCCTGAACACCGAGGTGAAGGGCGGACTGACCCTGACCGAGGTTCGCGTCTACCCGGACAACACCCTGCGGGTCCTGCTCAAATCCAACCCGGTGATCTCCAGCACCACGCTCGAAAGTGGCGGCCAGGTTGTCGCGCAGCGCACCTACTCGGCCGGCAGCCTGCAGGACCGCGAGATCAGGGTCTCACAGCCTCCCTTCTCCGAGTACCAGTACTTCGTCAACCGCCGCACCCTGCCCACCGGGGGTCGCCTCGTCTTCTGGGACGAGGACACCTTCGAGGGCCGGGTTCACGCCAACGGCGCCCAGGGGAGCACCGCTCCGCTCTTCTATGCCGCCGCTGCCAACACAGGCCCGCGCTTCCTCGGGAAGTACACCGCGACCTCCCCCACCCTGGAATACTCCACGACCAACAAACCCTCGGCCAGCACCATGTTCAAGGGGGGGTATCAGCTCGGGGTCCCCTCGGTCGCCCTGCCCAGCAACGCGAACGACCAGCGCCTCGCGGCGGCCGGAGTACAGGCTGGCGAGTGCACGACCACGACTGCCCTGTGCTTGACGGCTAAATTCGGCGCGGCCAGCGCGACCACGAACGGCGTGTACTTCAGTTCCGGCACCGCCACCGCCAGCAACACCGGCAGCGGCTTCGGCAGCAACGGCACCGGCGGCATCTACGTGAAGGGCAACGTGGACGACCTCAAACTCTCCAAGAACGGCAACTTCCAGCGGATCGAGATCGTTCAGGGCAGCAAAACCACGGTGTTCGAGCAGACCAGCTCCACGGCCTGGACCGTCAGGGAAAACGGCGTCGTCAAGAAGACCATGACCAACAGCACGTTCAACGGGATGGTCTTCGTGGACGGGGCCATCGGTGACCAGAACACCAAGGGCAGCAAGGGCCTGCGCGGTGATGGCACGGACACCCCGGACGTCGCGGCGGAATCCCAGCTGACCGTGGCCGCCGCGGGCGACATCTTCATCAAGGACAACCTGACCTACACCGACAACGCCAAGGACAAACCGGACTCCAGCAACGTGCTCGGCGTGTACTCCGAGGGGGGCAACATCAAGGTGAACGGCCCGGCCAACCAGGACATCACCATCGACGGCACCCTGATGGCGAGCGCCACCGGCAAGGGCTTCGGCACGGTCGATTACACCACCCTGCGCACCACCGGCACCACCACTCCCAAGATCAACCTGACCGGCGGCATCATCGAGGAGCAGTCGCAGGGTGTCGGTCAGGTCGGCACGCCCGGGCGCGGCTACTCCCGCAACTTCAAGTGGGATGACCGCCTGGGCAAGGGGCTCACGCCTCCCTTCTTCCCCACCCAGGGGCAGTACGAGGCGACGCCCAACTTCGCCAGACTCAGTGACCCGCAGAACTTCCGCGCCGAGAAAGACCAATGAACCGGGCGGCTGCCACGCGACCGGCGCACACCCAGGGATTCACGCTGATCGAGATCCTGATCGTGATCGCTGTCCTCGGAATCGCGCTCGCCATCGCCGGGAACAGCCTGCTGGGATACCTGCAGTCGCAACAGATGCAGGAAGGAGCCAGACAGGTCGCCGGGGACATCGAACGGGTGCGCAGCGGCGCCATGCGGTACAACAAGGACGCCACCTTCGAGGTCATCAGCAGCACGTCGTACCGGATGACGGTGAACGACGTCGCGGAAACGGTCACGTTACCGTACGGGTTGCAGGTCACCAGCACGCCCGCGAACGTCAAGTTGACCTACAGCGCCCCGTACAGTGAACTGAGCGGCGCGGCCGCCACCATCGTTGTGAAACGGTCCAGCGGTACGACACAGAAGACACTCCGCACGGTCGGCGTGACGGGAAAGGTGGTTCAGGATGGATCGTAAGACACAGGGATTCACGCTGCTCGAGGTGCTGATCTCCATCGCCCTGCTCGCGATCGTGCTGGCCATGGTGAGCGCCTCCCTGACCGGTCTGTTCCGGTCCAACCGGCAGAGCGAGCAGCGGCAGAACAACACGGTCCGCGTACAGGAACTGGTTGAGGACCTGCGGCGTCACTGGCTGGACCCCGCGGCCATGACCTCGCCCGCCGGGACCCGGGGGGATTACCGCCTGGCCCGCTCGTGCACCGAGAGCTTCCCCGTACCCACCGACATGACGGTGACCGTCTGGGACGTCACGCCAAACCCGGACGGAACGTTCACCGTCAGCAGCAGTTACGGCCTGAACACCAACTGCTCGGCGGCCACGGAGCGGCCGGCGAACAGTGTCCGGCGGGTCCGGGTACAGTCGGGCAGCGCCAATGGGCCGGCAGCCGAGCTGACCTTCGAGATCTACGGAGGCTGATGTGAAACCCACTGCCGGACTGACCCTGATTGAAATCCTGATCGCGCTGGCCCTCTCGCTGCTGGTCCTGAGCGCCGCGTACGCCCTGACGACCAGCACGGCGCAGGCCAACGCGGTCCTGACCACGCGGTCCCAGCTGACCTCGGAGGCGACGGTGGCCAGCAGCCTGCTGAGCGCCCGCCTGCGTGAGGCCTGCGCCGTGTTCCCGCAGAACACGGCGGTTACCCTGCCTGCGGGCGTAGCCGGCACCAAGAATGCGGCGAACACGACCGTCTGGCGGGTGGGCACCGATCCCTTCGTTGCGTTCGTCGTGCCGGCCAGTACGGTATCGGGCAGCACTCCCATGCTGTACGCCTACTACCTGCTGAGCCGCGCCCGGTACAACGAGCAGATGCCGGACACCCAGGACATCCCGGCCAACAGCGCCGAAACGTCCCAGGTGCTGATGGAATTCGAGGTGCCGGTCACGGCGGCAGCCTGCACGGCACCGCTGACCGTGGCAGTCGCGCCGGCAACGAACGCACAGGCGCTGCTGCTGGCCGAGTACGTGCGCACCCCGACGACTGCCGAACCCCTGTTCACCTCCGAGTCCGATCAGGCGATCACGTACCGCCTGCGCTTCCAGAAGGCGTCCGGCAGTTCCGTCACGGTGCTGCCCATCCTGTCCCAGACGCCGATCCGGGCATCAATCGTCGGCCGCAACGTTCGCTGAGCCTTCCCGCTGCGATTCCGCACAGCCTCCGTACAGCCTCCGTACAGGCGGCCCTCCGACAACACACTCGGAGGGCCGCTGCTCCGTCGCGTCTGATACGGACTGCCGTTTGTTTCGTTCACGGAACACCACCGATCTGTTAACTCCACGTCCGGAACCCGCCCGGCTCCTGCTCGCCTCGCTCGGATTGAACGGCTTTGTCAGCCATTCAATCGGAGTCCGTATGATCCGGACTGCCGTTTGTTTCGCCGACACTCCGGAACTTCACCGGATGGCCAGCTCCACGTCCGGAGGGGCGTTTCTCTCCTTCTCTGCGGCGCAGCTCTCCGAGTCGCATCCGCTCGGACCCAGCGGGCTTTGCCTTTCAGGATTCACCCCACTTTGTTTTTCACTGTGGGCGGTAGAGTGTGGGGGTGACTTGGCTGAAGCCGGTGGATGTGGGTCGTGACGCGCAGTCGGCGTACGGTGAGTTCTTGCGGGATCTGGAGGCGCGCCTGTCGGATCCGGGAACGGACCGGTTCGTGCTGGCGCGTGAGGTGCTGGCCGAGGCGATGTATGGCCGGCCCTACGCGGCGCTGCTGGCGGACGCGCCGCTGGCGGCCCTGAACCTGGACGCGCGGAACGTGACGTTCGAGGCGGAGTACTACCTGGCGACGGACGCGGCGCAGTTTGAGCGGGTCAAGCCGCTGCTGTGGCTGTGGAAGAACCTGGACCTGACGCCGGTGGGGCAGAATCCGGTGCTGGGCATTCCGGTGCGGCGGGTGCTGGCGGAGCGGATCTTCCGGCGGGTGGGGCGGGATTTCAAGTGCTGGCAGAACGTGGAGTTCAGCGTGGGGTACAACATGGAGGTCGGGGATGACGTGGTCGTTCACCGGCATGTGCTGCTGGATGACATCGGCGGGATCGAGCTGCACGACCGGGCGAGCATCAGTGATTACGTGAACGTGTACAGCCACACGCACAGCGTGCTGGACGGCCCGGACGTGACGTTGCGGCGCACGGTGATCGGGCGGGGAGCGCGGATCACGTACCATTCGACGGTTCTGGCGGGCAGCGTGGTCAGTGATGACGCGATGCTGGCGACGCACGCGCTGCTGCGCAGTGATATTCCGCCGCATGGGATTGCGATGGGGGTGCCGGCGCGCACGACGCGGTTCAAGGTGCGGGGGCCGCAGGAGGTGCTGGTGGATTCGCGGTCGTTCGTGCGGGCGCCGGACCGGAAGGCGAACCCGGAGTTCCCGGAGCCCACGCCGAATCAGACGCGGGTGGCGTCCGAGGATGAGGTGGCGGGACGCCGCGTGGTGACCGGGGAACGCTGAGCGGGTCGTCGTGAACGGAGCGGGCCGCCGGCATTCCTGACCGGCGGCCCGCTCTCTGCTGGTGGTTACAGCAGTTCTCCGGATGGCGGCATTCGGAACAGCTGACGTCTGGTACGGGTTCCGTTTGTTTCGCCGACAATCCGGAAGTTCACCGGACTGCCAGCTCCACGTCCGGAACCCGCCCGGCTCCTCCTCTGCGGAGCAGCTCTACGAGTCGCATCCGCTCGGATTGAACGGCTTACAAAGCCATTCAATCGGAGTCCGTCCGATGCCTCCATTCTCTGCTTCGCCGCTGTTCCCGTCCGTCCGGCCCGTCAGCATTCCCCCGCTCTCCTGCGGAGCGTTCCAGGTCCGCTCGGCCAGACAGACTGCATCTTCATGGCAACTGCTCTACAGCGTGGTGTGTTCACCCGGCGCCAGGATGCGGATGTCCACGCCGCGCGCCTGTCCCTCGCGCTGGAAGACGGCAGGGTCGCCGGTCAGGGGCGGGAAGGTGCCGTAGTGCATGGGGATGGCGACGCGGGGGCGCAGCAGGTCGAGGGTGCGGGCGGCTTCCTCGGGGCCCATGGTGTAGTGGTCGCCGATGGGCAGGATGGCGGCGTCGAGGCCGCGGTCCCCGATGAGCTTCATGTCGCTGAAGAGGTTGGTGTCGCCGGCGTGGTACACGCGCTGGCCGCCGAGTTCGATGATCAGGCCGGTGGGCATGCCGCCGTAGGTGCCGTCGGGGAAGGAACTGCTGTGCCAGGCGGGAGTGAGGGTGACCTGGCCCCAGTCGGCGCGGTAGGTGCCGCCGATGTTCATGCCGGTCGCGTGGGTCGCGCCGTGCTGCTGGGCGTACCCGGCGATCTCGGCGGTGGCGATGACCGGGGTGCCCCGGCGGGCGAAGTCGAGGGTGTCGCCCCAGTGGTCGCCGTGCGCGTGGCTGATCAGGACGGCCGTGACGTTCCAGTTCAGGGCGTCTTGCAGGCTGATGGTCGCCTGGGGGTTGCCCTGGATGAACGGGTCGATCAGCAGGCGGTGGTCGCCGCTTTCGAGCATGAAGGTGCTGTGGCCGATGAAGTGAATGTTCATGGGTGTCTCCTGTCCAGGGAGGTCGGTGTGTTCCGAGCCGGTTCGGGGCTGGGGGGGGACGCCGGACCTGCCCGGGGGACGCCTGGGCGCCGCAGGACTTCATCTTGCGGGTTTCTTCAGGTGAAGTCTGGGGGCCGGCGGACGGTGTGGGGAGCGGGTCAGGCCGTATAGTGGGCGCGCAACGCCGCCTGTTTCCGTCCCGTTTCTTGAAAGGAGTGCCGTTCACGTCATGCCCACCCCCTTCGGTCAGGTGAATGTCCGGGACGTTCTGGACATCCTGCTGGTCACGTTCCTGGTGTACCAGGGGTACCTGCTGGTGGCGGGGACGCGGGCGGTGAACGTGGTGCGCGGCATTCTGGTGTTCGCGGGGGTGTGGGTGGCGGCGCAGGTGCTGAACCTGCCGACCCTGAGTTACCTGCTGGGCCGGGCCGGGACGGTGGGGATCTTCGCGCTGGTGGTGCTGTTCCAGCCGGAGTTGCGGGCGGCGCTGGAGCGGGTGGGGCGGCCCCGCGCGCGGGAGGTGGGCGCGAGCGGCGCGGCCCTGCAGGACCTGGCGCGGGCCATGGAGCGGCTCGCGGAGCGCAAGACGGGCGCGCTGATCGCCATCGAGCGGCGCACGCCGCTGGGGGAGTACGCGGCGACGGGCGTGTCGCTGGACGCGCTGGTCAGCGTGCCGTTCCTGGAGGCGCTGTTCGCGCGGAATGCGCCGCTGCATGATGGGGGCGTGATCGTTCAGGGTTCGCGGGTGATTGCGGCCGGGTGCCTGTTCCCGCTGCAGTCGAGTGACGGCACGTACCGGCGGTACGGCACGCGGCACCGCGCGGCGATCGGGCTGTCGGAGTTGACGGACGCGGTGGTGCTGGTGGTCAGTGAGGAGCGGGGCAGCATGCGCATCGCGCTGGGGGGGCGTCTGGGACCGGACCTGAACGGCACCGAGTTGCGTGAGCAGCTGCGGACGCTGGTGTATGACCGCACGGCGTTCCTGGCAGCGCCGGTGACGGGAATGGCCGGGGACGGGCCGGGGGACGCGGAGCGGGACGCGCCGGCCGGGGGGGCGCGGTGAGGGGCGGGGGCGTGCGGCTGGAGAGCCTGCGGCGCTGGCTGGACCCGCGGTACGCCTGGGCGCGGGGGACGCACAACCTGGGGCCGAAACTGCTGGCGCTGGGCGTGTCGGTGACGCTGTGGTTCGTGGCGACCGGGGACCGGCGCGCGAACGTGGAGCAGGGGTTCGACGTGCCCGTCACGGTGCGGGACACGACCGGGAACGGGCAGGAGAAACGCGCGACGAGTAACCTCAGTCCGTCGTCGGTGCGGGTGACCCTGCGGGGCCGTCCGGACCGGCTGCGGGAACTGCAGGCCGAGAACATCGAGGCGGTCGTGGATGTGACGGGCGTTCCGGAGGGCAGTTTCACGCAGCCGGTCACGGTGACGGCGCCGAACGGGACGGAGGTGCAGCGGCAGACGCCGGCGCGGGTGCAGGGGTTCCTGGACACGCAGGTGACGCGGACGCTGCCGGTCACGCTGAGCGTGGCGTCCCCGCCGGAGGCGAGCGTGCCGCGGTACGTGGTGCTGCCGGCCGAGGCGGGGGTGTCCGGGGCGGGTCGGGTGGTGTCCACCGTGGCGCGGTTGGTGACCAGTCCGGCGGCGCTGGCTGCCGGGGCCGAGCGGGAGGTGCCGCTGGTGGCGCTGGACGCGGCGGGCCGGCCGGTCGAGGGGGTCACGGCCAGTCCGTCGACGGTGACGGTGCGCCGCCTGGATACCGGGGAGTTACCGGTGAAGACGGTGCGGGTGGTGCTGAACGATCCGCCGCCGACGCTGCGGGTGACGGCCGTGAGCGTGCAGCCGAGCACGGTGCGGGTCGTGGCGGCGCCCGAGCTGCTGGCGCGCCTGCGGGAGGTGGCGGGCACGGTCACGTACCGGGTGGGGACGTACACGGGGGCCGTGCAGCTGGCCGTGCCGGCGGGCGCGCAGGCGCTGGAGACCGTGAACGTGCGCCTGACGGTCGAGCGGGTCACGCCGTCGGCGCCGTAGGCGGGCCGCGGGGGGGGCGTCGCCCCACCGCCGGAAAGTGACCTGGAAGTCAGCGGGGCGGGGGGAGCGCGTCGTATAGTCGGAGGCATGATGTGGAGAAGCGGCCACATGCCCCTGTGATTGCCCAGCTCCTTGTACCCCGGCACCCTGTGGCGGAGTGGACCGGCTGGGAGGAGCGCGTGCGTCTGATGGTCAGACCCAGGCGCTATGAACACGTGCTGCGCGTGGCGGAACTCGCCGCGCAGATCGCGCTCGCCAACGGGCTGGACGACATGCGGGCCTACGCGGCCGGGATCCTGCACGACATCGCGCGGGACCTGCCGGACGCGGAACTGCTGCGGCTGGCCCCGCCGGAGTGCGAGATCGACGCCGGGCACCCGCTGGCGCTGCACGGCCGGGCAGCGCGGGTCCTGCTGGAACGCTGGGGGTACCAGGACCCGGTGGTGCTGGACGCCGTGGAGGATCACACGACCGGCCCGCGCGGCGGGAATCCGGTGGCGGCCTGCGTGTACATCGCGGACGTGTCCGAGCCGGGCCGCGGCGTGAACGCCGACATCCGCGAGCTGGCGCTGCGGGACCTGAACGCGGCGCTGGAGCGGGCCATCGTCTCGAAGGTCACGTACCTGCAGGGGCGCGGCATTCAGGTGCATCCGCGCACGCTGCAGGCCTATCATGCGCTGCCGTGCATCGCCCAACAGTCCCCGCCGGAGTCGACTCCGCTTCCCCGCCGCCCGTGACCGGCCCCTCGTCCACCCCGGGCGCGCCCCGCATCGCCGGGCTGCGCGCCCTGCAGGCCTTCGGCCTCACGCTCTCCTGCCTGTCGCTGGGGGGCTTCGCGCTGCTCAGCGGGGCCGGCCGGACGGCCGCCTCGTCGGTCATGCCGGGCGCGGCGCCGCAGTTCACGGTGCTGATCGCCGGGCGGGACATCGTTTACTGCTACTACCAGCAGCCCTGCAAGAACCAGGACCAGCGGACCGGGCTGGTGCAGCCGCCGAACACCGACACGGTCATGCTGGTCAAGGTGGACGGCGCCCGCGTGCGGGTGCTGAACATTCCGCGTGACACGAACGTCGGGCCCTTCGACCGTTTCGGGTCCATCGCGGCGCAGAAGGTGAACAGCCAGTACTTCGCGGGCGGCCCGGAGGCCCTGACGCGGGCGGTGGAGACCATCACGGGCGAGCGGGTGGACTCGTACGTGATTGTCCGTACCGATTACGTCGAGCGGGTCATCAACGCGCTGGGCGGCCTGGACGTGACCGTCCCGGAGGGCGGCATCGAATGGATCGATCAGGCGGCGGGCGTGAACCTGCAACTGCCGGCCGGGCCGCACCACCTGGAGGGCAAGGAGGCCGTGCTGTTCCTGCGGGTCCGTAAGGGTTTCGGGGACGATTACGGCCGCATTGACCACCAGAAGCAGGCGCTGACGCAACTGGCGGGCCGCCTGAAGTCCGCGCAGGGCCTCGCGGCGCTGCCCACCATTCTGGGCGGCATCGGGAACGGCGTGGAGACGAACGCAGACCCCAACACGCTGGCGGCGCTGCGGCCCTTCCTGGGCCAGCTGAAACTGAGTTTCGCGACGCTGCCCACCGACGAGATTCCCGGCACGTTCAATCTGGCCGTGAACCGCGAGCGGCTGGCCGCGCTGTGGGGCGACACGCCCGCCGCGGTCACCGACGCGCCGGCCGTGAAGGTCACGGTCGTGGACGCCAGCGGCGCGAACCTGGGAGCGGGCCTGAAGACGGCCCTGACCGCGCTCGGTTACCCGGACGTGCAGGTCACGGTCGCCCCGGCCAGCCAGGAGGCCAGTCAGGTGTTCACGCAGCAGGACGTGGCGCAGGCCGGGGCGCTGGCCGACCTGCTGAACCTGCCGCGCCTGCAGGGCGAGCGTTTCCCGGTCGCGCCGGGTGAGGTGGGCGTGCTGCTGGGCCGCGACGCGCAGGGCAGCCTGGCGCAACTGGCGGCGCTGGGCGGCCCACCCGCCACCCCCCCCGACGGGAATTAAGCCGTCCAGCCGCCTGTTCCGGCCCGGCACGTGAGCGGCGTCGCCTTCGGCGTGGCGCGGACCTGTACACTGACCTGTTGCTGCGCCGCCCGCCGTCCGTTCACGGCCGGTCCAGACCGGCCCGCCATGAGGCCGGGGCCGCGCTCACCGCGCCGAGACCGGCGCCCCTGCCCGCCCCGGCAGCGCCCGCCGCGCCGCCCCCCGACCCTCACCACCCCCACCCGGAGTACCCATGACCCCAGACACCACCACCCTGAAGCAACTGCACGCCATCGTGGACGCCGCCCGTGAACGCCGCGCCGAGGACGTCACCGTGCTCGACCTGACCGACGTCAGCTCCACCCTGGAGTACTTCGTGATCTGCACCGCCACCGCCGGGTTGCAGCTGAACGCCGTGCAGGAGAACATCCGCGAGAAGGCCATGGCCGCGGGCCTGCCCCGCCCCAGCGTGGAAGGCCCCAGCGAACGCTGGCTGCTGCTCGCCTTCGGCGGCGGCGTGATCGTGCACATCATGACCAAGGACGCCCGCGAGTACTACGACCTCGAGGGCCTCTGGAGCGACGCGCGCGCCATGGACTTCCCGGAAGCGCAGACCGGCACCACCGCCTGACCCTGCGGCGCTCCCGACCGGCCCTCCCCCAGCGGTGAGGGCCGGTTCCCATCCTGGGTCAGTTCAGGCATACGGGCGCCGGACGTGGAGTTGACGACCCGGTGCCGTTCCGGGTTGTCAACGAGACAAACGGAATCCGTTTCAGGCGGGCGGGGCGGGCAGCGCGGCCTGGATGCTGCCGGGCAGTTCGCGGGCCACGCGGTCCAGGGTGCGGCTGGCGGCGGCGCGGATCATCTTCTCGAAGGCCGCGCCGCCCCAGCCCTGCGCGTCGGGCGTGGCGAGGTGCGCGCGGAACTGGAAGGTGAAGTGCAATGCGGGGAGCAACTGCAGGTCCGTGCCCTCCGCGCGGGCCTGCCCGGCGACCTCCACCCAGGCGCGCTCGCCGCTCAGGGCCTGCGGGATCAGGTTCGCGCCGTCCGGCGTGAGGCTCAGGAGGCTGTGGAACGGCAGGTCGGCGTCCCCCAGGCCCGGCAGCGGCACGACCAGTTCGCCGCGCACGCCGCCTTCGCCGGCGCGCAGGTCCCGCAGGAAGCGCAGGCGGCCCAGCGCGCGGGCGGGGTCACGCACGAACGCCAGCGCGTCGGCGGGCGGGCCGGGGTACGGCAGCGTGAAGGTCTGCTCGGCGTCGAAGATCACGCGGGGCTCCGGCGGGCGGTCAGGGTCAGTCCACCCATTCGATCACGACGCGGTTCTCGGCCAGCGCGGCCTGCAGTTCGGCGTCCCCGGCGCTGCGCAGGCGCGACAGGTGCGCGAAGCGGGGCGTGGCCGACGCGAACCCCAGCCGGACGATCACGTCGTCGCTGGCCTCGTCCTTCCCGATGCGCCAGACCAGCTGCCCGCCGAGCGCCTCGAGCTGACGCAGCAGGTCCGGCGTGACCGGGGGGTCGCCGTTCGGGTCGCCGGGCAGGTCGCTGGGAAGGTCGGCACTCATGCGGGTCATTGTACGCGGCGGGCCCCGGCGGGTAGAACAGGGAACATGACAGACATGACCGACGATCCCGCTGCCGGCCTCAGCTGGCGCGCCCTGGAGACCCGCGTGGGCCTGGACAGCCTGCCGGTCTTTCACCGGGCGTTCCTGACTTGGCGGGGCGTGGAGGGTGCCGACGGCATGCCGCTGCGGCGCGTGCAGCAGCGGGTGGAGGCCGAACTGAACCGGCTGGTGCAGGCCGGGCAGGCGACCCGCAGCGGCGAGGACTGGCAGCTGCGCCCGGACGCCCTGGCCGGCTTCGAGGCGGCGCAGGCGTTCCTGGACTGAGGAGCAGCCCGTATCCTGTGGGGATGACTGCCTTCCTGCTTCTCCCTGCCGCCCGCCCGGAGTCCGTATGAGCCTGCGCATCCTGGGCGGCAGTGCCAAGGGCCGCTCGCTGGAGGTTCCGGCGAGTGCGCGGCCCAGCGGCGCCCGCATCCGCAAGAGCCTGTTCGACCTGCTGGCCGCCCGGCTGCCGCGCGGCACCTTCCTGGACATGCACGGCGGCAGCGGCGCCATCGGCCTGGAGGCCGCCAGCCGCGGGTACGGGGTGACGCTGATCGAGATGGACGGCCGCGCCGTGAAGGCGCTGGAGGCGAACGCCCGCGCGCTGGGCCTGCGCGCCCGCATCCTGAAGGGCGACGCGCAGAGCCTGATGCCCGCACTGGGGCCGTTCGACATCGTATTCAGCGACCCGCCGTACGACGTGGACATTCCCGCGCTGGCCGCGAACCTGCTCGCGCGGAACGTGGTGCGGCCCGGCGGGCTGCTGATCTGCCAGCACCCGGACCGCACCCGCCTGCCCGAACGGGCCGGGTACACCCGCGAGGTGCGCGAGTACGGCAGCAACAGCCTGACCATCTACGAACGCGACGAACCCTCTGACGGGCCGGAAGCCGGGGCGGCCGACCTGCCCGAAGGCGGGACCGGCGGGGCGGAAGTAGGGTAAGGTGACGGGGCTATGAACGCTGTCTTTCCCGGATCGTTCGATCCCATCACCAGCGGGCACATGGACGTCCTGACGCGCGCCGCGAAGATCTTCGACCAGGTGACGGTCACGGTCATGCACAATGCCCGCAAGCAGGGCCGCCACCTGTTCACGCTGGAGGAGCGCATGGACATCCTGCGCGAGGCGACCGCGCACCTGCCGAACGTCCGGGTGGACACCTTCGGGGGGCTGCTGGTGGACTACATGGCCCGCCAGGAGCCGGGCAGCGTGATCCTGCGCGGCCTGCGGGCGGTCAGCGACTACGAGTACGAGTTGCAGATCGCGCACCTGAACCGCCAGATCGGGGACGCCGAGACGGTGTTCATCATGGCCGCCACCCGCTGGAGTTTCGTGAGCAGCTCGATGGTCCGCGAGATCGCCAGTTACGGAGGGGACGTGAGCGAGATGGTCCCGCGTGCCAGTGCCAGCGCCCTGCGCCGCAAACACGCCGACGTGTACGCCGAACGCGAGGCCGAGAAGCAGGAGCAGCGGCAGACGCAGCTGGGCTGAGCGCGCAGCAGGGAGGGGGCCGGACACCACTGGCGTGTCCGGCCCCCCCCTCCTTCAGTGCGCCCTTATGCGGACTGCCGTTTGTTTCGCCTACAATCCGGAACAGCACCGATCTGTCAACGCCACGTCCGGAACCCGCCCGGCTCCTCCTCTGCGGCGCAGCTCTCCGAGTCGCATCCGCTCGGATTGAACGGCTCTGTCAGCCATTCAATCGGAGTCCGTATTACTGTCCGGCGGCGGCCCTGAGCGCCTCTGCCTTGGGCGTCTGCTCCCAGGGGAATTCCGGGCGGCCGAAGTGGCCGTACGCGGCGGTCTGCGCGTAGATGGGCCGCTGCAGGTCCAGTTCCGCGATGATCGCCTGCGGGCGCGCGTCGAAGTGCGCGGCGATCAGCGCGGCCAGCTGCTCGTCGCTGACGGTGCCGGTCCCGTAGGTGTCCACGCGCAGGCTGACGGGGCCGGCGCGGCCGATGGCGTACGCGATCTCGACCAGCGCGCGGCGGGCCAGTCCGGCCGCGACGACGTTCTTGGCGATGAAACGGGCGTAGTACGCCGCGCTGCGGTCCACCTTGGTGGGGTCCTTGCCGCTGAAGGCGCCGCCGCCGTGCGGGACGGCCCCGCCGTAGGTGTCCACGATGATCTTGCGGCCGGTCAGGCCGGTGTCGCCGTGCGGGCCGCCGATGACGAAGCGGCCCGACGGGTTGATGAAGTACTTGGTGTCGTCGGTCAGGTACTCGGCGGGGATCACGGCGCGGATGACGTGTTCGAGCATGTCGGCGCGGATCGTTTCCTGCGTGACGTCGTCGCTGTGCTGGGTGCTGATCACGACCGTGTCCACCAGGGTCTGCGTGGCCTCGTGGGGTTCGCCGTCGCGGACGACCGTGACCTGCGCCTTGGCGTCGGGGCGCAGGTACGGCAGGGTGCCGTCCTTGCGCAGTTCGGCGAGGCGGCGCGTGAGTTTGTGCGCGAGGCTGATGGGCAGCGGCATCAGTTCCGGGGTCTCGTCGGTGGCGTAGCCGAACATCAGGCCCTGGTCGCCCGCGCCGACCATGGAGTGCGCGTTGGCCGGGTCGGCGCGCTGCTCGGGGGTCATGGCGCGCCACTCCTCGCTGGTGTCCACGCCGGTGGCGATCTCGGGGCTCTGCTCGTGAATGCTGACCAGCACGGCGCTGTACTCGGCGTCGAAGCCGTAGTTGGCGCGGGTGTAGCCGACCTGCTTGACGGCCTCGCGGACGGTCTTCTGCACGTCCACGTGCGCGGTCTCGGCGCGCACCTCGCCGGCCACGACGGCCATGCCGGTGGTCAGGAGGGTCTCGACAGCCACGCGACTGGTGGGTTCCTGGCGCAGGAACTCGTCGAGGATGCTGTCCGAGATGAAGTCGGCGAGCTTGTCAGGGTGCCCTTCGGACACCGATTCCGAGGTGTAGTACTTCCGCATACTGACTCCTTGCGTGCGGGGGGGCGTCTCACAGAACCGCCTGGAGAGGGATGTCGCTGCGGTCCCCGCACGGCGCGGCCCGGCCCGGATCAGCTGAAGCCGGACGGGAGGGCCGTGTCGCTCCGCAGCGTACCGCACCGCGCGGAGGGTGAAAAGGACGAAAAGCCAGGGTTTCCCCCGTTCCGGGCCGGGCCGCGCGGGCCCTGACACGGGGCTGACCGGAGGGCTCAGAATGAGGGCAATGAGCCACGTCGTTGTCATCGAGGATGAGGGGACGGTGCGGGACGTCCTGCGCTTTCACCTGGAGCGGGCGGGGCTGCGGGTCACGGCCCTGGCGTCGACGGCCGGCGCCCTGGACGCCCTGGGCGGCGCGGACGCGCTGGTGCTGGACTGGATGCTGCCCGGCGAGAGCGGCCTGGGGTTCCTGCGCCGCCTGCGGGCCGACGCGGAACTGCGCCGCCTGCCGGTGCTGATGCTGACCGCCCGCGCCGCCGAGGCCGAGCGGGTCGAGGGGCTGGAATCCGGCGCGGACGACTACCTGACCAAGCCGTTTTCAGCGGCGGAACTGGTCGCGCGGGTGCGGGCGCTGCTGCGGCGCACGCAGCCGGAGGTGCCGCCCACCATGACGAACGGCCCGCTGACCGTGGACGTGGGCGCCGCCGAGGCCCGCGTGGGCGGCGCGCGCCTGAACCTGACCCGCCGGGAGTTCGACCTGCTGGCGTTCCTGACGCAGCACGTGGGCCGGGTGTACTCGCGCACGGAACTGCTCGACCGGGTGTGGGGCGCGGACTTCCTGGGCGGCGAGCGCACGGTGGACCAGCACGTGACGCAGCTGCGCGCGCACCTGGGGGACGATCCCAGCCGTCCCGGCTTCCTGGAGACGGTGCGCGGCAAGGGCTACCGCATGCGCCCCTGGACGGACGCCCCGTGACGCCGCCCCTGCCCCCGGAGGCCGGCCCCGTGACGGCCGAGGCGTCCGGTGACGCGTGGATGGACGCGCTGCCGCAGGCGGTCCTGCTGACCCGCGCGGGGCTGGTCACGCGCGTGAACGCCTCGGCCGCGCGGCTGTGGGGGGTGCCGCAGGAACGCGCCTCGGGCCGCCCGGTGCTGGAAGTCGTGCGCCGCCACACCCTGGAGACGCTGCTGGAACGCGGCGGGGAACTGGAACTGGAGGTCACGGGCCGCACCCTGCGCTGCGCGGCCACCCGCAACGGCGAGTACGGCGCGCTGATCGTGGAGGACGTGACCGAGCACCGCCGCCGCGAGGCGGAGCTGCGCGAGGCGACGGCCGTGCTCTCGCACGAGTTCCGCACGCCGGTCGCGGCGCTGCGCGGGGTGCTGGAGGCGCTGGAGTACGACATGCCGCGCGACCTGTCGCAGAATTTCGTGCGGCAGGGTCTGCAGGAGACCGAGCGGCTGGCGCGGCTGGTCGAGGACCTCGCGGTGGGGTTCCGGCCCACGCGGGCGCGGACGCTGCCGCTGGCCGAGGCGTTCACGCGGGCCGAGCGGCTGCTGAGCGCCGAACTGCAGGCGCGCGGGGCGTCCGTGACCTTCGGCGCGGATCACCTGGTGCGCGCCGACCCGGACAAGCTGCTGCAGGTGCTGCTGAACCTGATCGAGAACGCCCTGAAGTACGGCCCGGCCGGGCAGCGGGTCGAGGTGGCCACGGCCGAGCGGGGCACCTGGGTGGAGGTCAGCGTGCTTGACCGCGGCACGCCGATTCCCGATACCGAGAACCTGTTCCGGGCGCACACGCGGGGCCGCGCGGCGACCGGGCAGGGCAGCGGCATGGGCCTGTACATCGTCCGGAGCATCGTGCAGGGCTGGGGCGGGCAGGCGTGGGCGGAGCGGCGCGGTGACGCGAACGCCTTCTGCTTCACGCTGCCCGGCGTGGGCGGCCTGGGCCTGTAGGTGCGTTCCGGCGTGCCCTGCGCCGCTGTAGGTGCGTTCCGGCGTGCCCTGCGCCGCTGTAGGTGCGTTCCGGCGTGCCCTGCGCCGCCAGTCCAGTCTTCCCTTCCTGCCTCCGGCCGGGGCGCTGATCGCGCGGTGACACGCCGGCCCCCGCAGAGTGATACGTTCATGAACAGGAGTTCCCATGCGTGAAGCCCTTGAAAACGATCTACGTGCCGTCCTGAACGGCGCCCTGAACATGCTCGGCACGGTCGAGCGGATGCTGCCCGTGGCGGCCGACGTGCTGCTGCGTGAGAACGTGGACCGCCTGCCGGAAGTCAAGGCCCTGGACCGCGAGGTGGACGCCCAGGAGGCGCAGATCGAGGCCGAGTGCCTGCGGATCATCGCGCTGCACCAGCCGGTCGCGCGGGACCTGCGGATGGTCGCGCTGATCCTCAAGAGCCTCAGCGACATCGAGCGGATGGGCGATTACGTGGTGCATGTCGCCGAGGACGGCGCGGAGCTCGCGCAGGCCCCGGCCCTCAAGCGCTACGTGAACCTCGCGCGGATGCTCGAGCGGCTGGGCGAGATGAGCGAGAACCTGCGTACCGCCATCGCCGACCGTGACGTGACGCGCGCCGAGGCGACCGTGCAGATGGACGACGAGGTCGACGACCTGTACGAGCAGATCCAGCGTGAACTCGTCACGTACATGCTCGAGGACCCCCGCAACATCAGCAAGGCGCTGATGCTGATGCGGGTGGGCCGCAGCCTCGAACGCGTGGGCGACCACATGGAGAACATCGCCGAGCGCGTGCGTTACTGGGTGACCGGGCAGCGCGAGGGCTGAACGCCGTCCTCCGGCGCGGGCCACTCCTGGTTGGGGGTGGCCCGCGCCGTTGCCGGGGGCGCGGCGTTACTGGGCGCCCGGCGCACCCTATCCTGTGGGGCGTGAATGCGTTGAAGTCCGGGCCGACCGTGCTGGTGATCGTGGGTGGCAGCATGGCGGCAGTGAAGGCCCCGTCGGTGCTGCGGCGGCTGCGGGAGCGGGGGGCGGCGGTGCAGGTGATCGCCACGCGCGCGGCGCTGGCGTTCATCACGGAACTGAGCCTGAGTACCGCGGCGGACGGGCCGGTCGGCACGGACGAGCACTGGTTCGAGGCCCGGCCGGACGCGCTGCACCTGACGCTCGCGCGGGCGGACGTGGCGGTCGTGGTGGGGGCGTCGGCAGAGCTGCTGGCGGGCGCGGCGCACGGGCACGCGAACGCGCTGGCGCTGGCGACGCTGCTGAGCGTGCGTGCTCCCGTGCTGTGGGTGCCCGCCATGAACGAGCTGATGTGGACGCACCCGGCGGTGCAGGCGAACGCGGCGACCCTGCGCGGCCGGGGGCACGCGTTCCTGGGGCCGGAGGTGGGGGCGTTCGGGACGCGCGGCGAGGGCAGCGGCGTGGGCCGCATGAGCGAGCCGGGCGACATCGCGGACGCGGCGCTGGCCCTGCTCTCCCCCACCGCCCCGCTGCGGGACCTGGCGGGCGTGCGGGTGGTCGTGTCGGCCGGCCCGACCCGTGAGTACCTGGACCCGGTGCGGTTCATCAGCAACCCGTCGAGCGGGAAGATGGGCTTCGCGGTGGCCGAGGAGGCCCGTGACCGGGGGGCGGACGTGACGCTGGTGACCGGTCCGGTGACGCTGCCGGACCCGGCGGGCATGCGGGTCGTGCGGATCGAGTCGGCGCTGGAACTGCGGGACGCGGTGGTGGCGGCGGCGCGCGGGGCGGGCATCGTGGTGATGACGGCGGCGGTCGCGGATTACCGCGCGGCCGCCCAGAGCGGCGAGAAGCAGGCGAAGGTGGCGGGCGACGTGACGGTGCACCTGACGCCGAACCCGGACATCCTGGCGCAGCTGGGCCAGGAGAAGGGGGCCCGGGTGCTGGTGGGCTTCGCGATGGAGACGCACGCGGGGGTGGAGCGCGCGGCCCTGAAGGCGCAGCGCAAGAACGCGGATTTCATCCTGCTGAACTACCCGACGCGCGAGGGCACGGCGTTCGGTGGGGATGACAATCAGGTGACGCTGGTGCGCCCGGACGGTTCGCATGAGGACTGGCCGCGTGTCAGCAAGCGGGAGGTGGCGCGGCGGCTGCTGGACGAGGCGGCGCGGCGACTGCCGGGCCGGGTAACCCCACCCCCGCCCCATTGAATAATTCACTGAATATGCATACCATGGGAGGAATGCCGGGACCGCTCAGCAAGGAACAGCGTCAGAAACGCATTCAGGACATCATCGCGCGCGAGAGCGTCAGCACCCAGGGAGAACTCGTCGAGCGGCTCCAGCAGGCCGGCATCCGCGTCACGCAGGCGACCGTCAGCCGCGACATCAACGAACTGCGCCTCGTGCGCCTCCCGGTCGGCAAGGGGCGCCACCGCTACGCCCTGGCCCAGACGACCGGACACGTGGGCGCGCAGGAGGAACTCGCCCGCCTGTTCCAGAACTTCGTGCATGACGTGGACCGCGGCGAGAACATGCTCGTCATCCGCACCGCCGAGGGACACGCCAGCGGCGTCGCGCTGCTGCTCGACCGGGTGCGCCGCGACGACATCGTGGGCACCATCGCCGGCGAGGACACCATCTTCGTCGTGGCCCGCACCACCGCCGAGGCCGAGAGCATCATGGAGGAATTCCACGCCCTGATGCTGGGATAAGGACCGTGGAAAGTTGATGGTTGCTAGAAGGGGGTGTTCCCCTCTATCAACCATCAACCGTTCACCATCACCCCCCGGTCACGGGACGTCGTCCTCGTCCAGCACGGGCACGTTGCCCACCGGGAGGTCCACGAAGGCGGTGGTGCCGCGCCCGACCTCGCTTTCCAGCCAGATGCGCCCACCGTGCGCGTCGACGATGCCGCGCGCGATGCTCAGGCCCAGGCCCGCGCCGCCCTGGTCGCGGCTGCGGCTGTCCTCCAGGCGGTAGAAGCGGTCGAACAGCCGCTCGAGCTGCCCCTGCGGGATACCCGGCCCGTCGTCCTGCACGCTCAGGCGCACGGTCGGCACGCCGGTCGCGGGGCGGTCCACGAGGCGGCTGTCGAGCGTGACGGTCTGCGCCCCGGCCTTCAGGGCGTTGCTGACGAGGTTGATGAGCACCTGTTTCAGGCGGTCCGGGTCGCCCTCGAAGGTCACGTCCTGCCCGGTGGTGCTGAGGGTGGTGTGCTGCGCCTGGGCCAGCGGCGCGAGTTCGCGGGTGATCTCGGTCAGGAACAGCGGCGCGAAGATCGGTTCGCGCGTCAGGACCAGCGCGCCGCTGTCGCTGCGGGCCAGTTGCAGCAGACTGGCGATCAGGTTCGTCAGGCGTTCGGATTCGCTCTGGATGATCCGCAGGCTCTCCTGCTGCTGCTCGTTGGGGTTGGTGCGGCGCAACAGGTAACTCGCGTGCCCGCTGATGGCCGTGACCGGCGTGCGCAGCTCATGGCTGGCGTCACTGGTGAAGCGGCGCTGCGCGTCGAAACTGTCCTCCAGCCGGCCCAGCATGGCGTTCAGGGCCGTGGCGAGCGACTCGACCTCGTCCCCGGTCTGCGGGACCGGCACGCGCTCGGTCAGGGTCTGCCCGCCGATGCGTTCGGCGGCGCGCTGCACGCGGCGCAGCGGTTGCAGCGCCTGCCCGGCCAGCACGTACGCGCCGCTCCCGGCGGTCAGCAGGCCCACCACGAACAGCAGCAGGATCACGTTCTGCAACTTCGAGAGGGTGTCCTGCACGGTGGCCAGGGAACGCCCGACGTACACGATGCTCAGGCCGTCGCTGCTGCCCAGCAGGCTGCCCGGTGCGTCCTGGCCCGGCAGTCCCTGTGACAGCGGCGTCAGGACGACCATCAGGCGCATCAGGGTCGGGGCGGGCCGGTAGGGTTCCTGCACCGGGTGGTTCAGGAACAGCTGCCCCCCACTGGAACGGATCAGGGCGGCGAGTTCCGCCTCGGACAGCGTGATGGGTTTCCCGGTGTCCACGCCCAGCGAGCGGCGTGACGCGTCCCGCAGGGCGCGCAGGGTGCCGAACAGCGCCTCGCGCTCGCCGGGCGTGCGGGCGCGTTCCAGCGAGTCCAGCAGCGTCTGCCGGTCGTACACGTCGATCTGCTCGAGCGCCAGGCTGGAATTCGGGAACTGGTAGCGGGCCAGCATCAGTGAGTCCGGGACCTGCCCCGGCTCGTCACGGCTGGCGTCCAGTGGCAGGGACAGCTGATCGGAGACGCGGGTACTCTGCACGTAACTCGTGAACTGCGTGTACGTGCCGCGCAGTTCGTTGTCGAGTCCCGCGATCAGGCTGCTGCGCATCAGGTACAGCGTGGTCACGCCCACCGTGGTCAGCAGCAGCGCCAGCAGCGCCGTGTAGAACAGCGTGAGTCGCCAGCGGAGCGTCATGCGGCCCTGCGGGGGTGGGGAGGAGCGTGCGGGGCAGCCATGTCCATGTGCGGCAGTCTACCGGCCCGCCTCATGAGGCGCCCCCACCCGGCGATGAGACACCGTCAGGCCGTCTGTGGAACCGCTCTGCGGGTCGCATCCACCCGGATTGCGTGGTTGTCGCCCCCCCGTCAATCGGAGTCCGTCTTGTACGGACTGCCGTTTGTTTCGTTGACAACCCGGAAGGGCACCGGGTTGCCAGCTCCACGTCCGGAACCCGCCCAGCTCCCACTCTGCAGGGCAGCTCTCCGAGTCGCATCCGCTCGGATTGAATGGTCTTTGCAGCCCATTCAATCGGAGTCCGTCTTACTCCTCGCGCAGCACGTAGCCGACGCCGCGCACGGTGTGGATCAGGCGGCGCTCCCCGCCCTCTTCCAGCTTGCGGCGCAGGTAACCGATGTACACGTCCACGACGTTGCTGCCGCCGGTGTACTCGGGCCAGACCTTCTCCTCGATCTCGAAGCGGGAGAACACCTTGCCGGGGTTGCGGGCCAGCAGTTCCAGCAGCTCGAACTCCTTGGCGGACAGTTCCACGCGGCGCCCACCCCGGAAGATCTCACGGCCGTCGAGGTTCATGACCAGGTCGGCCACGCGGACCTCGCCGGTCACGGCCGGGTTCACGCGGCGCAGGTGGGCGCGCACGCGGGCCAGCAGTTCCTCGATGGAGAACGGCTTGATCAGGTAGTCGTCGGCGCCGCTGTCGAGGCCCTCGACCTTGTCCTGGATGCCGTCCTTGGCGGTCAGGATGATGATGGGCGTGTTGCTGGTCTTGCGGATGCGCCGCGCGACCTCCAGGCCGTCGAGGACCGGGAGCATCAGGTCCAGGATGACGAGGTCCGGGTTGACTTCACGGAATTTGGACAGACCGGTGACGCCGTCGAAGGCCACTTCGGTGGCGTACCCTTCGGCCGCGAGTTCGAGTTCAATAAACCGAGCGATGTCTTTCTCATCCTCGATGACAAGTACCAGGGGCTTGCGTTCCATGCGGTCAGTCTATGGACCGTTCTCATGAGAAGAGGGGCGCGGCGCTTAATCAGCTTTCATCCGCAGCTCGCGCGGCGGGCGCCCGCAGCGGCAGCAGCAGGTGCGCGCGGCAGTTCTCACCGAAGCCCTGCAGCTGCAGCGGCTGGTACGGACGGGTGGGGAGGCCGCCGGCGTGTGCCAGCGCCGAGTCGCACACCAGCGTCTGCCCGGGCTCGGCAGCGTCGCACAGGCGCGTGGCGTAGTTGACGGGCAGGCCGTAGGCGCTGTTCTGTCCGCCCACGACGCCCATGATGACCTCGCCGCCGGACACCCCGGCCCGCAGGCGCAGGCGCTGGCCGAGGCTGGCGGCCAGCGTCAGGCGCGCGGCGCGCTCGTGTGCCTCGGCCGCCGCGGCGCAGGCGGCGCCGGCCTGCTCGAGCGGCCACCACGCCAGGACCGCGTCCCCCTGATGCTGCAGCACCTGCCCGCCGCGCGCCTCGAAGCTCAGGATCATGACCTGCACGAATTCCTGCATGAGGGTCTGGTAGTTGCGCAGCGGAAGCTGGCAGGCCATCGCGGTACTCCCCACCAGGTCGACCAGCACGAAGCACGCGTGGGTGCTGTCGTGGGCACCGGGAAGGGGAAGCAGCAGATCAGCCATAAGAGATGCCTTCATCATGCCTGAAGGTCGGCCCGCCTGCCAGGGGCCGACCCGGCGCTGGCAGCCGGGCTGGCCCTCCGCTTCACACCAGATCTGCAACTGACCGCGTAACAACGGCCCGGGATGCACCGCGGGCCAGCCCGGGAACCCGGAACGTCGCGTCACACGGATTCCGTTTGTTTCGTTGACAGATCGGAACACCACCGATCTGCCAACTCCACGTCCGGAGGGGCGTTTCTCTCCTGCTCGCTCTGCAGCGCAGCTCTACGAGTCCGCTCCGATTGAATGGCCTTTGCAGCCCATTCAATCGGAGTCCGTATCACACGGACGGCCGTCTGGTTCGTTCACACCCCGCCACCGCCCCGGGCGGCGCCCACCTGCGAGCGGCGTCCGGATCAGAGCAGGAACCCGTGCAGGGGCGGCACTGTCCGGAAAGCCAGCCAGTCCCCCACCCGCAGCGCCGGCAATCCCTCGAAGGACCCCAGCACCAGCGGCAGCCGGGCCTGCACGACCACCGCCGCGCCCCGCACCGCCAGCACCGTTCCCTGGCCCTCCACACCCGAGACGCCCAGGACCGTCAGGCTCTCGGCCGCCGGTCCCGGCAGGCGCCGCGTGAAGGCCGGGTCCAGCACCCCGTGCACCACCACGCGCGCCTCACCGGGCAGCGCCGCGTACGGCCCCGACCGGTCGAACAGGTACAGCACCCGGCCGCCCGCCGCGAACTCCAGCAGCGGACTGCCCTCCCGCTGCGGGTAGAGCACGCCGGTCGCCGCGAACTCCTCGAAGCGTCCGGCGAACTCCCGCTCGGACGTTTCCAGCGTCAACGCTGCCCTCCAGGCCCTGAATTCCACATGGCGGCGAGTCTACCGCATCCGCCCCGCACGCCCCCGGCCGGCCAGACGGCCTCCGGATCACTCCGGCCGGGGGGTCAGCCAGTCCAGGTCCGGGCGGTCCAGTCCGCCGCGCGACACCTGCGGCCACGTGTCGTCCAGGATGGCGTCGGCGCGTTCCAGCGCGAAGGTGCCCTCCACCTCGCGCTGCACGTGAATGAACGCCAGTCCCAGCAGCCGCTCCAGCACCGCCCAGGCCAGCGTGCCCGGCGCCTGCCGGTCCCTGGCGCGTTGCAGCAGCGTCGCGGTCAGGCGGTCGTCCCCGTCCGCGAAGGCCCGCGCGGCGGCCGGCGGGACCAGTGCGCGCAGGTCCGTCAGGTCAGGGTGCGCCACGTCACGTCCGCAATCACGCCGGCCAGCATGGTCAGCGCCAGCCACATGTTCGCGTCGAAGAACGCCACGTTCACGCGCGCCAGATCACCGGGGTTCACGATGCGGTGCTCGAACAGCAGGATGCCGCCCATCACCGCCACCGCCAGGTAGTACCAGAAGCTCGCGCCCGCCAGGACACCCACCAGCAGCAGCAACGCGAAGGTCAGGGCGTGGCTGGCCGCCGCGATCCGCAGCGCGCGCGGAATCCCGAAACGCGCCGGGATGCTCCGGATGCCGTTCGCCACGTCGAAGTCACGGTCCATGGTGGCGTAGATGACGTCCAGGCCGATCATCCAGAAGATCACGACCGCCCACAACGCCCAGGCGGGCGGCGCGAACTCGCCGGTCACGGCGATCCACCCTCCGGCCGCCGCCGCGCCGTCCGTCACGCCCAGCCACGCGTGACACAGCCACGTGAACCGCTTGGTGTAGGGGTAACCGATCAGGAACACCACTGCCAGCGGCAGCAGCGCCAGGCACAGCGGGTTCAGTTGCGCCGCCGCGAACGCCATGACGATCAGACTGACGATCACCAGCGTCCAGGCCTGCGCCGGGCTGACCTTCCCGCTCGGCACCTCCCGGCCGGCCGTGCGGGGATTACGGGCGTCAATAAACCGGTCGATGACCCGGTTGGCGCCCATGGCGGCGGTCCGGGCGGCCGCCATGGCAACCGTCACCCACAGCAGCACGCTCCAGCCGGGCCAGCCGGTCCCGTTCTCCTGAATGCTGGCCAGCAGCATGCCCGCATACGCGAACGGCAGCGCGAACACGGTGTGTTCGAACTTGACCAGTTCAAGGTAGGTTTTCAAGCGTGATCTCCTGCTGGTTCCCGCGGCGCCTTCACTCACAATGCCGCAGAATACGCCTCCGGGAGGCCCGCTGCCCCACACCACGCCGCGATCTTTTTGCTATAGTGCTCGGGCGCGCGTTGCTTGACGAGGCGTAGCGCAGGCCGGTAGCGCACTTGGTTTGGGACCAAGGGGTCGCAGGTTCGAATCCTGTCGCCTCGACCAGACTGCTCCTCCGGGACAGCACGACGCAGCGCGCCGCACGCGGGATTGGTGTAGTGGTAGCACAGCAGCCTTCCAAGCTTCTGGCCTCGGTTCGAATCCGTGATCCCGCTCCACAGACCGGCCCCCACCCCAGGGGGCCATTTTGCTTTCCGCTCCGCCGATGTTCCCCCACGCGCCCTTAGCTCAGCTGGATAGAGCAACCGCCTTCTAAGCGGTCGGTCGCAGGTTCGAGTCCTGCAGGGCGCGCCACCTTCACCCCCCTCCCCTGCCGGGCGGGGGGTTTCTGCCTCCTTCACAGTCCAGTGGGCGTGCTGGGGGCGGGGACATTTTGCGTGGCGCGCCGCGGCAGCATGTCCGTCATGCCAGCGTTCGTTCCGCGACATGAGCAGGCGCAGCGCGAGGCGCTTGACTTCCTGAACCTGTACCACACCGAGACCGGCCGGCCCGGCCTGCGGCAACGGCAGGCCGAGGCGTACCGGGGCCACCTGACCCTCAGCACCGACGAACTGACGTTCGGCGCGCGGGTCGCGTGGCGCAACAGCACCCGCTGCGTGGGCCGGCTGCCCTGGCAGACGCTACGCGTGAACGACCTGCGCCACGTGACCGACCATGACGGGGTGTTCGCGCACCTGCTGGCCCACCTGCGCGGCGCGCTGAATGGCGGGCGGATCCTGCCCACCATGAGCGTGTTCGGGCCGGGCGTCCGCATTCACAACGACCAGCTGATCCGCTACGCCGGGTACCGCCAGCCGGACGGCAGCGTGCTCGGCGACCCGCAGAACGCCGACCTGACCGACCACCTGCGCCACCTGGGCTGGGCGGGCGGGCCGGGCACCCGCTTCGACGTGCTGCCGCTGGCCATCGAGGCGGGCGGGCAGGTGCGCCTGTTCGACCTGCCGGCTGACGCGGCGCACGAGGTCCGCATCACGCACCCCACCTGCCCGGCCGTCGGGGAGCTGGGGTTGCGCTGGCACGCGCTGCCGGTCATCAGCAACCTGACCCTGGAGGTCGCCGGGGAGTCCTTTCACGCCGCTCCGTTCAACGGCTGGTACCTGCAGACCGAGATCGCCGCGCGGAACCTCAGCGACGAGGGCCGCTACGATCAGCTGCCGGCCGTCGCGGCGGCCCTGGGCCTCGATACGACCTCCCGCCGCTCGCTGTGGGTGGACCGCGCCCTGCTGGAACTGAACGTGGCGGTGCTGCACTCCTTCGATCAGGCGGGCGTGCGGATCGCGGATCACCACGCGGTCACGCGGCAGTTCCGGCACTTCGAGGCGCTGGAAGCCCGCGCCGGTCGCCCGGTGCAGGGCCGCTGGTCCTGGCTGGTGCCACCCATGGCCCCCGCCACCACGCCGCTGTGGGACCGCCAGTACGACGACCGGGAGGTGCGTCCCAACTTCACAACACAACTCCCGGCGTGGCGGGCGGCGCGGCCCGGCGTGTGCCCCTTCCATCCCTGACCGGCCCGCCCAGCCACCGGCCAGAGCACCACCGGCCCCTGCCCCACCGGGCAGCAGGAAGGGGCACGAGCAGGGGAACAGAAAAACGCCCCGGACCTTGGAAGGTTCGGGGCGTAGTAGACGCAATCTGGTGTTGTCGACGTGACCTATAGAAAGGAGGTGATCCAACCGCACCTTCCGGTACAGTTACCTTGTTACGACTTCACCCCAGTCATGAACCACAGCCTAGACGCCTGCCGTGAAGCTCCCGGCGGTTTCAG